>DATNQC010000412.1:0-1922 GCA_036702885.1 Oculatellaceae cyanobacterium
AGCAAAAACCCGCAACTGCTTTGGTTTGAAGTCAATCGCCACACAGATTTTGAGGAAATCATCCAGTTCCTGATCCAATCCATCCCCGAACTGTGCGATCAGGAACGAAACACACCCTTCAGCCCGGATCGCCGGATGGATCGCAGCCGTCCCGGCACGCCATCCAGTGGTGAAGACCCCCTAAAACGCCTGGAGTCGGGACTCTCTTCTGTTCAGGACATGCCGCTGCTCCTGGTGCTGGACAATGTGGAATACATCGTGGATGCCAACCTGCGGCTGAACTCCCCGCCCTTCAAGGAACTCCTGAACCTGCTGCTGGCGCGACCCAACATCAAAATGGTCTTGTCCGGGGAGCGCTTACCCTATGCCGATATGAGCCCAGGGCAGGAGAGCGTCTTAAGCCTTCAGCTTGAAGGCTTGGGAGAGCAGGAAACCCTGGCTTGCTGGCTAAAAAAAACGTCAGACCCGGGAACGAACATCCACGACCCGGCCATTCTGGAATCGGCGTTTCCCAATGAAACCGAAAGCCTTAAAGCTCTGTGGCAAAAAATCAAAGGGACGCCCTGGCTCATCAAAGTCGTTGATGCCTGGCATCGCCACACAAAAATGGATTTTGTCACCCTCCATCGTCAACTGAAGGATGCGGAGAACCCACAGGAGGCGCTCATTCGCTGGATTGAAGACACGTTACCGGAAGGGCACCAACGCGTCATTCAAACGCTCGCCTTTCTACGCCATCCGGTCAGCGCACGGGCGCTCCCTGCACTGACCAGTGCTTGCTTCCCACTGCAGGGAGCGCTTCCGAATGAAGCCACCGTGCTGGAAATCCTGGAGCATCCGCTGATCCGGGTGCTGCTTAAAATCAGCTTTCCGCCCCAGCAAGTGCTAAACCATATTCGCAACCGGAACGCCCAGGGAAGTGGCAAATACCCTCCCTGGTTTGAACTGTATTTTGCCGCCAAACAAACGCTGTGCCGGAGTCTCCCTGATGCAGAACAGGCCCGCATTCATGACGCGCTGCAGGATTTTTATCTGAAAGACAAAGCCCATGAAGCCGAGCAACGCATTTTACGTATCAAAAACCGAGCCATGCTTGCAGAAGCCAAATATCATGGCGGGCTGACACGGCAACGACCGGAACTTTCCAGCAAAGCAGGGCCTCCTACCTCTTTCAATTCTCTCGCGTATGTCTATAGGCAAGGCAGCGCACCTCGCCATGCCCCCCGAACCACACTGGACGACTACCGCAACATTCAAATCCCGGAAGAAGCGTTTCTACCCGAGCTGGCTGACCTCACGGAGCCTATAGACGCTGAGCCGGTCACCAGCTCCACATCAGCCTCCTTTACGGACATTCTGGCCAATCTGGAAGAGGACGCGGAATCCCAGGAACGCGCGTTTATCCAGGAAGCCAGAGAAGCCTATCTGCAAGAACGTCTCCGCAAAGAAACAACAACTCACCCCCAGTCTCCAGAGAATATTTCCGAAAAGGCCGACCAGGATTTGCAGGCCGTCACCGGACATTTGCTGACGGAAAACCATGCAGAAGATGAGGAGCGGCACATCCAGAAAAAACTGGCCGCAGCCGTTGCGGCTAGAGATGCAGACCGACTCGCCCGCTCCCTGCTGGAACTGGCTCAGTATCGACTGAACCGTGGACGGCACGAGGAAGCGCTTCAGTGTCTGGATAAGCTGGCGCAACTCAAGCCGACATCCGCCCTTTCAGCCGAGATGCATCAACTATACGGCGCAGTCTACAAGGCAAGTTACCGCCATAACGCAGCTATCTCAGCCATTTCCAAAGCCATCGAAGCATTTGAGCAGCAAGGTTCCAAAAGCGCCCAGCTTGGCAAAGCCTATCAGGCTCTTGGGGAAATACAAGCCTACCGGAAGCAATACGCAGATGCCGCTAAAAGCTACCA
>DATNQC010000415.1:0-2531 GCA_036702885.1 Oculatellaceae cyanobacterium
GGATTTTTGAGGAGAAAGGCGTTATCGAACTCTCTGCTCAAGGCATTGCGGAAGAAGACGCATTTGAGAAATCCATTGAAGCCGGAGCGATGGACTTTGAAGCCGATGCGGACAATGGCGTGTATCGCGTGTATACGGTGCCTGCCGAGCTGAACGTGGTTGCCCAGGCGTTAAGCGCCGGAGGGCTTTCGGTGTTATCGGCGGAAGTGACGCGAACGCCCCAAAACACAGTGCAGGTGACCAGCGAAGATGTTGCAAAGCCGCTTTTAAAGCTGCTGGATGCCATTGAGTCTCATGATGACGTCCAGAATGTGTATGCCAACTTTGAAATGGACGAGGCTTTGCTGACCCGGCTTGAACCGGCCTAAGTGTCATGGCTCTAACCACGGCGGCACTACACCGTTTCTTCCAGCGTATGGCGCGGGATGTGGAATGGGCGGTCTTACTGGGGGGCGCTGCGGAGCTAACTCCCTTGAATCAATGGTGTCTGATTGGTCTGAACGCCAGACAGCAGGCGATTCTGCAAGGCAATGTGTTGCGGATGGATGGGAGGACGGATGTTATCCAGGATGCTCAGGCCCTGTTTGGACGCCTGGAGCAATTGCGCCGTAATGCCCGGTGTTGGCCCCGTGAACAAACGCCTAAGGACTTGCCCATGCGAGGTGGTCTGTTTACTGCCCTGGGCTATGGTTTTTACCGTTGGTGTGACGAGCATTGGCGTCATATGTGGGCTGCTGACAATGGGCCGGATGCCCTCTTTTGCGAGTTTGAGGATTGGCTTTTTGTTCATCTGGAAAGCGGGCAGCTTTTCATTCTGAGTGACGCCCCGGAACGCGAGCTTCGTTATCGGCAAATCTGGCAAGATCTGCAGGAAAGCCCGAATGTTGCTTTCAAAGCGGTGGATGCTCCTTTAGAGTACCGGCAATCGTTTGTCGAATCCCTCCCGCAAAGTCAGTTTGAAGTGCAAGTGGAACGGCTGAAGCGGGACATTCGGCAAGGGGAAATCTATCAGGCGAATCTGTCCATCCGCTTTGAAAAACAGGTGCGCCTGGACCCGTTTCACCTGTTTGAGCGCCTATGCCAGAAAAATCCGTCGCCTTTTTCCGGCTTTTTCAAATGGCCGGGCGGAATCATTGTCTCTAACTCCCCGGAGCGTCTGGTACAGGTGGATTCAACCCGTATGGTGCAGACGCGGCCCATTGCCGGAACGCGGGGGCGGGGGCAAACGCCGGATGAAGATGCAAGTATTACCCGCATTTTGAGTGAAAATCCCAAAGAGCGCGCAGAACACCTGATGCTGGTGGATTTAGCCAGGAATGATCTGGGGAAGGCCTGCCAGGCGGGTTCTGTTCAGGTGAATGAATTGCTCATTGCAGAACGGTATTCCCATGTGACGCATTTGGTCAGCAATGTGCGGGGCTGCCTTCAGGATTCCGCAACGCCCTGGGATGTCATTCGCGCCCTGTTTCCGGGTGGGACGATTACAGGATGCCCGAAGCTCCGCTGTATTGAAATTCTGAACGAGGCGGAGCCGGCGCCGCGGGGGTGGTATACCGGTAGTTTCGGGTATATCGACGCTGAAAGCGGCGCACTGGATTTGAACATTCTGATTCGCAGCGTGTTTTTGCAGCCCACGGAAGCGCCGCTGGTGTATAATACCGCTGTGCATGCTGGTGCGGGTATTGTTTACGATGCAGTCGGTGCGCACGAGTATCGCGAATGCCTGCGCAAGGCGGCGGCCATTATGAACGAATTGGCGGCCTTAGAGCAGGTCCTTGAACACCCCAATAACAAGCAGGAGTCCGATGAGTTCAACCCAATCGCAAAATAGCACTGTCATTTTCAGCGCGGCGGATATTCAGCGGACGCTGAAACGCTTGGCGCATGAAGTGGTGGAAACCAACCACGGCACGGAAAACCTGGTTCTGGTGGGTATTGTCACGCGCGGCAGGCCGCTTGCGGAACGCCTGGCCCAAATTCTGCAGGACTTGGAAGGCCGTTCCGTTCCGGTGGGTTATTTGGATATTACGTTGTACCGGGATGACACGGCGCAGAATTTCAAACCAGCTTTGGAAAGCATGATTCCGGTGGATATTACCGGTAAAACGGTGGTTCTGGTAGATGATGTCCTGTTCAGTGGGCGGAGTGTCCGTGCCTCGCTGGATGCCTTGACTGCTTTTGGTCGTCCGGCTGCTGTGCAATTACTGGTTTTGCTGGATCGTGGGCATCGGGAGCTTCCCATTCGCCCGGATTTTGTTGGGAAAAACATCCCAACCGCCAAGCAGGATCGGGTTTACGTGCAATTGACCGAAGTGGACGGGCAAGATCAAGTGCTGTTGCGGCGGTAATGCTTGCCCAAATGTTTTAGGAACCATTGCCTTGACGTTCAAGAGCCCCAAATCCATTTTGATTTCCACGGATGTGGATGACTGCCTGATTCCCTGGGAAAACCGCCGACGAAATGGCCCGTTTGATGAAGCAGACCTGCGTCGTGCGGTGGAAGTCACTCAGAGCGTCCGACAGGATGTGGC
>DATNQC010000419.1:0-1929 GCA_036702885.1 Oculatellaceae cyanobacterium
GCGCTTCAAACACCACCATAATATCCCCGCTGGAGCGCACCGGGATTTGATGAATCTGGCACAATGGATCCAGATAACGTTGCAGGCCAAAGGCCGATGCCGGTTCCAGCAAATTATTCACAACGGTGGACAATTCATCAAAATTAAACGGCGCCGTCTTGGCAATGATATTAAACACGCCCGTGTTTTTCGCATTCCGGACATATTCTTCCACCTTGTAGGCCGTAATCATGGCCGTCCGGGTGCCAGGAAACGCCTCATGCACATACCTGACAAACGAAAACCCGTCTTCTCCCGGCATATTGATATCGCTAATCACCAGGTGATACGACTGCTGCGCCAGTTGTTGCCGAGCTTCTGCCGGGGAAGCGCAGGCATCAACGGAAAGCTCATAGTCCGCTTCGTGGTAATTTTCCAGGTAGCCGACCAAGCCCTCCCGGATCAAATCGTCATCATCCACGATCAGCACCCGAAAGTGCTTTTTGCCTTCGGAAATAGCCTGCTGATTTAGTTGTTGCACTGGATGATTCATTTACAAAAACCCACTCGACTCAGGTCATTGCTTGTTATGCGCTTCTTCCAAGTATATCGGAAGGGTCAGGGTAAATTCAGCACCACAGCCAGGCTCGCTTGTTACAGATAGCAATCCGCCATGCTGCTCCAGCGTCCGGTAACTAATACTAAGGCCCAGCCCCACGCCGCAGTGCCCTTTGGTCGTAAAGAACGGATCAAAAATCCGGCTGAGACTATCTGCATCAATTCCCGGCCCATTATCCCGCACATGGATTGCCACTGCCGCCCGTCCGTTCAATTGCGTATCCGTAAAGCGCACGGTGATTTTACCGGTGCCACCGGTCGCATCACTCGCGTTTTTAAACAGGTTGTAAAACACCTGCTCCAGTTTAACGCGGTCGCATAACACGCTATGAGGCGTTCCGTCTTCCACCTGAAAGCGCAATTGGCTTAGCTGAGGGTGATTCTTGAACGCATTGACGATATCCCGCACCAGATTTTCCAGCGGCAACGGCACCAACACCAATTGAGACGGTTTGGAATACGCCAGTAGATCGTTGACTAGAACAGAGGCTTTTTCATTGGCCCGCAGCACTTTCCCCACTTCCGTCAGCGCTTGCTCTAGACGATTGGATAAAACAGCTTCATTCTGCACGCACGGCAACGCGCAAAGCCGTTCCAGATTCATCTTGATCAGCCCAATGCTCATGGAAATGCCCGTCAACGGATTGTTCAACTCGTGGGCTACACCGGCAACCAGCGTCCCCAGCGAGGCGAGCTTTTTGGACTGGTGCAGTTCCGCCTGAATGCGATCCAGCATCAAGCGATCCTGAACCACCTGCGTAATGTCGGAAAACGTCAAGATTCGCGCAGCATCACACATCTCCGGCACACATTTCAGGCTATAGCCAATAATGACTGGCTCGCCCTTATTCGGAAACGTCAACGTCATTTCCGCACGATGCACATCACCCGTTTCCGATAGCAACAATTGCCCGAGTGGCTTCAAGTACTCCGGAAAATCCTGAATCCGTTCCGGAAATGGCGGCCCCTGAACTGCCAGAATTTCCTTGCCACGCTGATTGAACCGAATCACCGTTCCCTCCGGCTCAAAAATCAGCAAGCCGGAAGGCAGCGTATCAAACAGGTTGTTCAAAATCGCCAATTCATCCCGGCTCATAACTTGCTATTTTCCGGCTTCGAGTGTGTCGTCGGCTCTTCTGAAAATGCCTGGCTGGAAATCGGCACCAATGCCCGGATATCTTCTTTATTATCCAGGCGAAATCCATACACCAGATACAAATTGCTCGAACGTGGATCCTTACGCTGCTTTTTATCCTGATTGCGTCCAATGAGTTCATTTCTTGGCGTACACAGCAGGTTCCCATGCTCATCCTGCTGGATATTCGCAAACAG
>DATNQC010000425.1:0-2410 GCA_036702885.1 Oculatellaceae cyanobacterium
GGGCAATTGAAAACCTGCCTTATTTTGTTTCGGCTTCTCGGCCAGGCTTCCCCAGGAACGCAAACGCTTCTTCGGGATTAGCAGCCACATGACCGCAAAAATCCCAACGGCAGCAATGACATAGAAAATCATGTTATTCCCCCTTCACCCATCCTTTCAATTCCTTCCGCGTCACCCCGTTGATCATGAGCTTATGGGCCAGTTCCCTGCTGATATACCCGCTTTCGTGACGGACATGTCGTCCGCCCAGAATCTGCCCGTCGTCCGTTTCCTCCAGTTGGTATTCAAACAGGGGCCGGACGATTGCGCGGCCATTTTCATACCCCCGAACCTCCACAATTTCCTGGATCACCCGCATCCCGTTCAGAAGGCGGCGCTGGAAGATGACAATGTCAATCACGTCCGCGATCATGTCCCCTATCAACTGCGGTGTCAGTTGCAGTCCGCTTCGCAATGTCATCTGCACCAGGCGTTTGATGGCATCCGCCGCGCTGTTGGCATGCAATGTGGTAATCCCGCCGTCATGGCCGGTGTTCATGGCTTCAATCATGATATACGCTTCCGGCCCCCGGACCTCGCCGGTAATGATCCGGTCAGGGGTTTGGCGCAAGGCGTTCTTCAGCAGGCGGGCCATATCGATGTTCGTTTCCTCGTTGTTGGTATGCCGGCACTCGAAGCTGACAATGTGCTTATGCGGATAAAGGCTCTTCAGCCTCATTTCTTCGGTGTCTTCGATGGTCAATATCCGCAAGTTGTCCGGGATGTATTCCGCCAGCCGCTTGAGAAGCGTGGTCTTTCCGCTCCCTGTCGCACCGGCGACTATGATGTTGGCCGCTCCTTTGACCAGAATTTTCAGTAGGTCGAGCATTTCTTCGGTCAAAAGCCCCGACTCAATCATCGCCTCTTCCGTCAAGTTGAGAGGCGGGAATTTGCGAATATTGATGGTCGTACCAACCCTTGCCACCGGCGGAATGCTGACGTTGACGCGCGCATCCGGCAAGCGGGCATCCACAATGGGTTGGGCCAGGGTTACGGTGGCATCCGCCAAGTTCAGAATCTTGCGAGCCACCAGTTGCAAGTGATCCTCACTTTCAAACCGCACCCCTTCCAACAGATGCCATTGTCCGTCCTTCTGGATGCGAACCTCATACGGGCCGTTAACCACAATTTCCGTAATGTCATCATTGGACATCAATCCTTGCAGAGGGCCAAGCCCGACAATCTCATCCATCAGCATCCCGACAATCTGTTGCAACGTAAACCCTGGAATCTGCAAGTTCTTTTCAACCACATAGTCCCGGATAATTCGCTGCAATTCATTCTTGGCAGACTGGTCCATGATAGCCCGCCCAAGCGTTTGCCGATGCCCCAGGACAAGATGGTCCCGGACATCGGCCACGATTTTGTTTTTCAGCTCCGCCCTCACTTGCACACCGCCGGTTTCAATCCGTTCTTCTGTCTGCCCAAACATCAATTCCTCAAGCTGTTCCCATTTGGCATAAGGACTTGCGGTCTTGGCATAGGGACTTGCGGTCATCGATCATGCCTCCTGTCTTTTCAAACTTAAAAATTCCATCAGCCGGTTCGGTTTTTCTTTTTCCGCCCGCTTCTCCTTTTTGGTTCGGACTTTTTTCGCCTCCAGCACCACTTCGTCCGTCTCACCCGCCATGTATTTCACAAGGGCTTGGACGGCTTGCAGATATCCCTTGTCGGATGCAAACGGCATTTCGTACGAATTTTTCCCCATGGATTCCACAAACGGCAACGTGAGCAAGGGCGCTTTTCCGAAAGCATCCCTGATTTCCGCCAACACTTCCTGATTGTCGGTTCGGTTGACGATGTACTGAAATTTGTCCTCGAAAATGTTTTTGGCCGCCTCAATAGCCTTCATCGTCAACAACAAATGGGTGGACTTGTCGTCGAGCAGGATGTACACGGCATCCGCGCGATGCAGGGAAGGAACCGTGGCCGCATGGATCAATTCGCTGGGCACGTCCATGACCACATCGTCAAAATGTCCTTCAAATTGAGACAGTACGGATTGCACCTGTTCCGCAGTCAGGGTCGCCGGTTTTTTCAGATCAATGTTTGTCACAGCGAAAAGAGACAGCGAATTCGGCAACTGGCGGACTGCATCCCTGAATTCTTTGGCATTGTATTCTTCAGTCCAAGTGGACTTGTCCAGGATGTATGACAGGACAGAAGGATTTCCCGCAACATCCTGGGCATATTTCTGCAGCCCGTGCCTTTCCCCCGCCAGCCCCCAGCGGAAAGCCGCATCAGGATAGAAACTGTCCCATTCGACGAACAGCACCTTTCGCCCCCTTTTCGCCAGTTCAACAGCAACAGTCTGGGAGAAGGTCGATACCCCCATCCCAGGCTTGGCGGACCAGAAGGCGTGATAAACCGT
>DATNQC010000440.1:0-5717 GCA_036702885.1 Oculatellaceae cyanobacterium
GTTTAACGAAGCAGCATGCGGCTTTTCCACGACAAGGTGCGGAATTTGCCGCCGCAATAATTCCCGAAAAACCAGCAAACGATCCTGATTGGGTCGCGCGTCAATGGCCAAATCAAATCGCAGCTCATCCGGAACTTCCGACAAGTCGGCATAGTGGTTGCTTCCGGGAGCAGTCGGACTTTTTGGATCCACTGTCACCAGCGAAAGTCCCGCGGCAAAATGCCGCTGCAAAGCGTCGCGGTAACGGCATCCCATCCGCCCCAGCGCAATTAATAAAACTCTCATGTCACTCCTCCATCACGAACATCGGCATTATGCCGAAAACAGGAGGATTTTCCAATCAGGCCCAATTTAGAGCGTGACGATATTTATTGGGTATCCAGGTAGATTCATAATAAGCACGAATTTAACGCCGCGACTCCAGCACTTCAACGCCAGGGGGAGGGAGTGAGTCCGTCGCATCCAGAACGTAGCAAGCCCTGCCTTTAGGATGCTCAGCGCCTAAGTCGCCTGGATAATACTGCGCCACCAAGCCATTACGCGTATCCACCTGAAAATGCAGGCACAAGGAAAAACGATTGCCGGACACCTTCGTGTATTCATACGGCCTTTCCGTCACCGGATCCTGGAAGACTTTTCGGGCATAACCGGGATTGCGCGCACTCAACGCCTGCTTCAAAACATCCAGCGAATCCGGCAATTTTTGGTGAGTCCGGTAGTACCAGGCAAGCTCCCGCTTCAACTCGTTTAAATCCCGCACTCGGATTTCATCCATCCGCAAGTCACGCTGATGGAACGGCCCGCCAGTCACCAGCAAGCCGCTCATAATGGCGGCAAGCGCAATCAATACCACTATCGCCAATAAGTTTTTCGGTAAACTGAAGGAACTCATTGTGGCGTATCCTGTTGAATTAAGCGGTCATCCTGCCGCATTTCGGACAGGTAGTAAATAAAAATAACGAGTGATATGCCCATCACCACAAAGGCTTTTGCCAGAAAACGCCAGGTGAGTTCACCCTGCAAAAAGTGCGTCAACGTACTGATTAAATCACCCAGGCCAATAACAGCCGTAATTCCCAGAATGGCGTAAATAATCAATTTACGAATGAGAGACTCCCGTTTTTCAGGGTGTTTTGCAATTTCAAGCTGAATCAATCGAAGCAGTCCCAGATAACAGGGCAATGTCACTACCAGTTGCGCAATGGCCCAGCTTATGGAATTGGCGCGCCCCACCCAGGCATGGCGACTTGCCGGATCCGGAATGGCATGATTAATCAGCTCAAACAACAACGCTCCCAAGGCAATAGCACTCATGCACAGGGTTACAAAAGACAGGAGATACACAAAGCAATCCCGTGCAATTTGATGGGCCTGCATCCGCGGGGCTGGAATCGGCACTCCTTGCGCATCCACACCGCAAAACTGCTCCAGGGTTTTCCGAATCACCTGCTCGGACCATCCGGAACGAGACAAGGTTTCCAGGATCGCTTCCTTTGAAGCACCCCGCCCCAAGGCTTCTTTAACGTAATGACGTAATTCCAGCGACACAAATCACCTGCGCATCCAACACCACCATAAGAGTAAGTATACGTCATTATGACAAATTCAATGTGAAACCTGATGCGACAGCTTTCATTCGGCTTTCCACCACCTGCCAATCCACATTCGCCAGAAAAGCATCCAGATACGCATCGCGCTTACTGCCAAAATCCAGCATATAGGCGTGCTCATAAACATCCAGCACCAAAAGGGGAACCACCCCCATTGGCGCCCATTGATGATGCAGATCCAGCCCGTAGTTATGGATTCGCCGATCCCGCAAATTGTAGCCCGTCAGCACCCAACCCCGCATGGTTTTTCCCAGTGCGAGCAGGTGTTTTTTGTAATTCTCCCAGCTACCAAATTCGCGGGTCACTGCGTTATGGAACACTCCAGCCTGTGAAACCAGCGTTTGCGCGCCGCCGATATTTTCAAAGTACGCCTCATGAAAAACAACGCCATTCAACGCATATGTCTGTCCAATATGCAGTTCTCGATACAGTGCATTGTCCGCAGCAGGCGATAGCTTGCGAATCCTCGTCTGAAGATCGTTGAACTGTTGAACATACCCCTGATACAGCGCGAGATGCTGGTCCAGTTGCTTCCGGCTAATGCCTTCCACCGCGGATAAATTCGGAAACGTTCGCGTCTGAATGCTTTCCGCGGCATCATACGTCTGCTGGGGGAGATTTCTTTGATTCAATAAAAACGCGCCCCGCACCGGCGCCTGCATTGAAAGATGATACGCACCCAGCGTCAGGGCGCTTCCACCCAATGCAACACCCGCCATTTTCAAAAAATCCCGACGCCGCACTTTCTCCAGCTGCGGCATTTCAGCATCCACCGGTTGATGCTCCCACACCATGTCACCGCTCCTCATTCGGCCAATATAGGCTCAATAAACGCAAACAACACAGAACAGACAGCCTTAATCAAATGAACCAATGTAAACATTCCTAACACAAAAATTGTTGTGCAAGCTTTTATACCGGTTAGACAACTCAAAACAATCAAAACAACTCAAAATAACTCAAAACAAGACAGGGGAAGCATCATGGCAACAGTTGGTTTACTAAATATACCCAAAGCAACAGTTAAGGAAGTCTTAATAAAGACAAGGCCCCCGGGGTTTCTTATCATACCCTACCAAAACCGGGTAGTGATGTGCCTGCAATTACCTTGACCCGTACACAAAAAGGCGCAACCATCACAGTAAATACAAATGCACCTCACAATCCCAAATACTCTTTTGGGGGAGGGCAGTCAGATGCCACTTTTGAAGTGGCAAACAATGGAACAGTTCGTTCGACAGGAAACCATACCCCTTGGCCTTCCCTTGTTGAGGCAGTAAAGGAATTTCTAATCCGCAGAGCAGCTTACTAGCGCTAAGGCAATTAGAGCTCCCTGTAGCGAATACTATTTCGCCACAGGGAGCTCCATCAACTGCGACAGGCGGGAGGTCATGGAATTCAGGCGGCTCCACTCCCAGGCTTCGCCGTAATTCGCATACAGCGCCAGGCCAAACCACAACCAGTTTTGGGCATAATAATCGTTTTTGGTGTTCCATTGACCGCCCGGCTTTAAATTCGGCAGGACACGCCGCGCCACCAGCACATCTGCCGCATGCTCATCCTGAGCATACAAGCCAGGCAACACAGCCCCGTATACTGCACCCGACTGCATTTGCGGATGACGAACGATACCATCATACGTCAGGGAAATGGGCAAATCGCTGCGAACTTGCCAATAACGCAGCAGCGGATTCCGCGCATGCAGCACGGATGCAGAACGCTTATCCAGCGGCTGCACCAGGCGATCCAGCCCGACCCGCCAGTATACGCGGATGGCTTCATAGCCAAAATCACTGCGCGTATCCTGGGCATTGGTATACAGCGTAATCGCATCATTATCCAGCGAAAGCTGCACCCAGTCCGGTGGAAGATGTGTCCCGGTTTGCGCCACGGAGCGCGCCAGAATTTCATAGGAAGAATCCAGCACTTCGCGCCAATCGTGCTCCTCGTCCACTTCCGCAAACACCCGATACGCATAGGGCGCAAAGTAGGACGGATTGATTTGGAAGCTGCGCCCCTGCTGTGGCCAATCGCCCGGCAGTAACACACGCCCGACAGGCATCGGCGCCGTCAGCCGTTCCCAGATATCCGCCAGGATCAGTTTGGCATCCTCCAGATAGGCCGGTTCTTTCCAGACGTGGTGCGCCAGAATCAAGGCCAGCGCAATATCCTGATCGGCATCGGAAGCAGACGTTTTATCCAGCGTTCCCCAGGTACCGTCCGGCAACTGTCCCCACTTCCAGGAAAACAGATGATCCCCGCGCGGTATTTGCAGGTTGTCCTTGGTCCAGCGGTAGGTTTTGTCAAAGGTTTCCTTGTCCCGCATCCAAAAGGCCCGCAGCATGGCGTAGGACTGCCCCTCGGACGTGGTCACGTTGCCATTGTAGTCAATCACGCGCCCGTCATTCTGGATAAACGTCTGCTTGTACTGCTCCCAGCTTGCTTTTAGCAATGGAGCCAGCGCCTTACGAGTAAGCGGAGCCGCTTCCACCACTTGTGCAAGCAGCAGACAAAACCCTAGCAGCAGAACAACCCAAAATCGGGCCAGACGCATATCAGGAATTCACTTTTTCCGGCAACGCCACAATTGATTGACCGCGAGACGCAATCTCTTCCTTCAGTGCATTGGCAAACACCTGGAGCGGCACAGCGCCCAGATCTCCGCGATTGCGACTCCGAACGGCTACTTCGCCTTTTTCCGTTTCCTTATCCCCAATGATCAGCATGTAAGGGATTTTTTCCAGTTGCGCTTTCCGGATTTTCGCGCCAATGCCTTCGTTTGTGGTATCCACCTTCACGCGGACCAGGTCTTCGCGCAGCGTTTTTTCAATCTCATGCGCGTAATCCAGATGACGATCCGCAATGGGCAGAATAGCCACTTGCTGCGGCGCCAGCCAGGTGGGGAATGCCCCGGCGTAATGCTCGATCAGGGTGCCGGCAAAGCGCTCCAGACTCCCGAAAATCGCCCGGTGAATCATGATGGGCTGCTTTTCCAGACCGTCTTTATCCTTGTATTTCAGATCAAAGCGCTGCGGCAGGTTGAAATCCAGCTGCACGGTGGAGCATTGCCACGTCCGCCCAATGGCATCCTTCAGCTTGAAGTCGATTTTCGGCCCGTAAAACGCGCCGTCGCCTTCGTTGATCTGGTACTCCAGCCCGTATTCTTCCAGGGCAGCCTTCAATGCTTTTTCGGCCTCGTCCCAAACGGCCTTGTCGCCAATCGCTTTTTCCGGACGAGTGGACAGTTCCACTTCAAAGCTCATGCCGAACAACTTGAGCGTATCATCCACAAAGCGAATGACTTCCACAACCTCGGACTGAATCTGATCCATTCGGCAGAACAGGTGGGCGTCATCCTGCGTAAAGCCCCGCACCCGGTTCAAACCATGCATGGTGCCGGATTTCTCATAGCGGTACACGGTGCCCAACTCGCTCAGACGAAGCGGCAAATCCCGATAGCTACGGATTTTGGACTTGTAGATCAGGATATGCATCGGGCAGTTCATGGGTTTGACGATGTATTCCTGCTCGTCAATCTCCATGGTGTACATATTTTCCATATAAAAGCCCGTGTGCCCGGAAATATCCCACAGATCGCGCTTTGCCAGGTGCGGCGTGTAAACCAGTTCATAGCCGCGGCGACGGTGTTCCTTGCGCCAGTAGTTTTCCAGCTCTTCCCGCACCGTAGCCAGGTTGGGATGCCACAGAATCAGGCCGCTACCCACCTCATCCTCAATGCTGAACAGATCGAGATCCTTGGACAGCTTGCGGTGGTCCCGCTTCTCGGCTTCTTCCAACTGATGCAGGTAGGCATCCAGAGATTTTTGATCCCAGAACGCGGTTGCATAGACGCGTTGCAGCATGGGGTTATTTGCATCCCCGCGCCAATAGGCGCCCGCCACGCTCAACAGCTTGACCGCCTTAATCCAGGAAGTATCCGGCAAGTGCGGTCCCTCGCAGAGATCGTACCAGATGGTTTCTCCGCTTTTCTCGTCTTTACAAACGTAGATGGTGGGATTGTTATCCTTGTACTTTTCCAGGATTTCAGCCTTGTAGCGCTCGCCCTCCGCCTTGAATTTTTCCAGCGTACCCGGAATGTCCTCGATA
>DATNQC010000427.1:0-1531 GCA_036702885.1 Oculatellaceae cyanobacterium
CTGTTGTTCACCCAGCAAAAACGCAGCATCCGCCAGGCGATTCATCAGCACGTCACGCCATTCCGTACTCAACAACTCGTGAACCAAGCGGGCTGCCAACTGATCCAGTGTTTCCACAAAGCGGCTTTGCGTTGCCTGATAGTCCACACCGGAAATCGGGCGCCCCTGTTCATCTGTAACCCGGGCCATCACCTGGGCGCAGACTTCCAAAACATCCTCCAGCACCTTGGTTACAACCGGATGATCCCCTTCTTCCAGGAACCACGTGCTGAAATCGGGATGATGATACAAATTAATGCTGGCCTCCTGCCAGGCAGGCTTAGCCTTTTCCAGGCTTTGCGCCACCAGGTCGATGGGGGACGTCTGGACAACCTCGGGGGTATCGGTAATCAGGACTTTCCAGCAGGTGTATTCGTATGGAATACGGAACCGGTTCCGCTCATTAATGCGTTCCGCCTCTTGCAGCTTTTGGAGGCAATAAATCGGCGGTGCGTGAACTTTGCTACTCTCTTCATGAAATTTTTCAGTCAGCTTTTGAAAGTCCGCCTTGCTGAGTTCATAAAAGCCAAAGCAATCAATAATGCCATGCAGATCGTTGATGGCGACACTCATCATCGCGATGTCGCCGTTTTCCCGCTCCCGGCTAATGACAATGCCCTGATTGCCAATCCCGTCCGGGATCGTTGCAAAGCACTGGTACAGCTTGCTTTGCTCCGTCAGGGCATGAGGGGAACGATGCTGAGTCCGGTAGCGCTCCAAGGCATCTTCCCGAAACAAGCCCGCCAGCTTCAATGTGTTCACTGCCACCTTGTGCGCCTTGGCCAAGCGGGGTTCCAGCTTAAACCAGGGTTCATAACGGCTCAAAAACCAGGCGCAGGAAGGCGAGTGAATATCGGCCAGCGTCAATAAAATCAGCTCTTGCGTTTCCACCGGCGGCAAGGCGAGCAATGTTGGAATCAGGAGATGCTCCAGGTATTCCAGCGGGTAATCTTCTTTGAGCGAACGAATGAGGTTGCATTGCTCACCTACCGGCAAAGAAAAAATAAAATCAATAAAATCAATCTGCGCTTCAGGGTTCCGCATGGAAACTTCCAGCATCCGCTCGGTCTCCCGGCTGATCAGGCCTGCCGGATCATCCAGATAATCCAGGTACAGGTTCGGATCAGTCTCATCCCCCAAATGCCGCAAAATCAGGTTTGCTGCGTCCTTTACGTCATCTTCGGTCTTGGGATTTTCAATCAGCGCCCATAGGGGCTGTTGGACATCTCGAATATCGCCCAGTTCCATCAGCAATTCCGTCACCACCTGAAGATTCTGGCTGGAACTGGCCCGCTGCAATTCTTTTACCAGCACGTTCTGAACCGTCGCCTGATCCTCAATGCTCTGGAGGCGCTTTAATTGCTTCAGCTTATCCTGCCGTGACGGGTTTTCAACCGTAACCAGGTAATTGATCACGGCGAGCACTTCGCTGCGGATAAAAAGTTTGGATGTCTGCGGTGGCGGTTGGGTCATATAGGCATTGTAACAGGCT
>DATNQC010000429.1:0-9870 GCA_036702885.1 Oculatellaceae cyanobacterium
AGGCAATGGAAAGCAGTACTTGAGCTGGGTCGCGCTGGAGGATGTTCTGGGTGCGATTGAATTTATTTTACGCAATGGCAATCTGCGCGGACCGGTGAATGTGACCGCTCCCAACCCGGTGACCAATGCCGAATTTGCCGATGCCTTGCGCAAGGCGCTGATCCCATCCTGTTTACCAACGCATTACTGGACGCCACCCGCACCTGTCTGGGCGATGAAGATGCTGTTGGGACAAATGGCGGAAGAAACGCTGCTCGCCAGCACCCGAGTCTATCCAGTAAGGCTTGAGGAGGCAGGTTACCAATTCCAGCACCCGGAGATTCGGGAAACTCTAGGAAGCATGTACTAATTGGCAAAAGCGTTTGTCCGTTCGGTCAACTGGCAAGCATTTTGTAACACTCTTCAAACCCAACAAAAAAGGAGCCTTTCAGCTCCTTTTTCAAACTTTGAGTTGCGCGGCTTACTTGCTGCTCTTGCTCTCTTTGTACATTACATGGCGACGGACGATGGGATCGTACTTTTTGATTTCCATCCGGCCCTGATGCTTTTTCTTGTTCTTGGTGGTGTGGTACTGGTGAGAGCTTTCAGAGCTTTCCAACACGATGTGGACGTTGCCTTCGCCTTTTTTAGCCATGAGAGAGTTCCTTTGCTTGGGGATGCGTAGACTCTATGGTAATGCAACAAAACACAACGTCAAGGGTCGTCGTTATTCTGTCTTTGGGGACAACCTATCCAAAAGCCGCTCCATGTCACCCTGAACACATTTTGCGGTTTCCCTAGCTTCTGGATCGTTTGCCGTTAACGCAAGCAGAGCTGCGTCATCCGCCAATCTCCCTGCAACTCCCAATTGATTCCGCCGATGATGATATTCATCTGAAGAACTCCTGCCACTGAAAGTTGGCTGGGTAGACATTTGGGGACGACTAGCAACAGGTGCACCCCCTTGAAACCGGATCTGCATCATGTATTCCTTTTATGAATCGTGTTTACAGGTGATGAAAGTTGAAAAAACTGAATTGAAACAGTTCCATTTATCTATATCAAACTGCTCAAAGTTTCAAATTGACCCGATTTCATTTTTACAAGGCGCAATCGCCTCTTTTAACTTGAACTGGCTTCACATACAATAAAACAATAATCGGCAGGCAAGGGTTATGAGTCAAACCAAAGCTCACAAAATCAACAAACTCGGCGTCATCGGCGCTGGGGTCATGGGTAAAGCCCTGATACAGGGCCTTGTGCAAAAAGGCGTGGTTCCCATTGAACACGTTTGGGCCACCACCAAAACCGAGGCGTCGTGCGACAAGCTTCGGGCCGAACTGGGCATTCAGGCCCATACCAATTACAAGGATCTTTTGGCCGGTACGGATGTCATCCTGCTCTGCGTCAAACCCAAGGGCATCAAGCAGGCATTGGAACGTCTGAAAGCCAGTGACCTTCCCAAAGATACGCTGATTGTTTCGATTGTGGCCGGAGCCACCATTGAACAGATTGAAGAAAAGCTCGGCACGGAAAACCCGGTGATTCGGGCCATGACCAACACCCCCTGTCTGGTGGGGCAAGGGATGACCGTTATTTGCGCCGGCACTCACGCGACAGAAGACCATACGAAGCTGGCGCATCGGATTTTTGAATCCGTCGGCGAATGCATTGAACTGGATGAAACCCACTTTGATGCCGTCACCAGCCTGGCCGGCAGCGGCCCTGCCTATATGTACCTGATTATGGAAGCCCTGGCGGATGGCGGCGTGCGGGTCGGCCTTCCCAGACAAGCTGCATTGAAGATTGTGTCCCAAACCGTTCTGGGTGCGGCCACCATGGTCCAGCAATCCGGACGACACCCGGCGTCCTTGCGGGATGACGTAACCACACCCGCCGGCTGCACGATTGGCGCGCTTTTGGTAATGGAAGATGGCAAAATACGCTCCGTTCTGGCGCGCGCCGTGGAGGAAGCGACACAAATCGCCGGGGAACTTGGGCAAACCCAATAAATAGTAGAGACATTGGGATTGCCCTTGCGACAGTCCCACAAATAGACAAACAGGCAGTTGAGAGCAAGAGGAGAGGTCCCCATGATTGCAAATCCCAGTACCCCCAAGCTATCCTCCAAAGATTACATTGACCTGGAAGAGCGTTACGGCGCACACAATTACCATCCGTTGGATATTGTGATTGATCGCGCCGAAGGCTGCTGGGTCTATGAGGTTGAAGGCCGGAAGTACCTGGACTGTCTCAGCTCTTACTCTGCGCTAAACCAGGGACATTGCCACCCCCGCATTCTGGAAACGCTGAAAGCACAGGCAGAAAAGGTCACGCTGACCTCCCGCGCTTTCCGTAACAACCAGCTTCCCTTGCTGTACAAAGCTTTGAGCGAAATCTCCGGAAAATCTCGCGCGTTGCCCATGAACTCCGGCGCCGAGGCCGTGGAAACCGCCATCAAAATGGCCCGCAAATGGGGTTATCAGGTCAAAGGGATTCCCGAAAACCAGGCCGAAATCATCGTTTTTGAGAACAACTTCCATGGCCGGACGGTCACCATCATCAGCTTCTCCACGGAAGAACAGTACCGAGAAGGCTTTGGCCCCTACACGCCGGGCTTCAAAGTCGTCCCCTACAATGATGTTGAAGCTGTCCGCAAAGCAATTACACCCAACACCTGCGCCGTGCTGATGGAGCCTATTCAGGCGGAAGCCGGAATTCTTATCCCGTCTCCCGGTTATATCAAGCAGGTGGCCGAGCTCTGCAAGCAGAACAACGTGCTGTTTATGGCGGATGAAATCCAGACGGGTCTGGGCCGGACCGGAAAGATGTTCGCCTTCCAGCATGAAGGCATTGATCCTGATGTCATTATCGTCGGCAAAGCGCTTTCAGGCGGCTTCTACCCCGTTTCCGCCGTCATGGCCAACGATGAGGTCATGGGCGTATTCCGCCCAGGCGATCACGGCAGCACCTACGGCGGTAACCCGCTGGGTTGCGCCGTTGCCTGTACGGCATTGGATGTCCTGCGGGAAGAAAATCTGGTGGAACGCTCCGCCGTCCTTGGCCAGAAGTTTCTGGATGCGCTGCAAACCATCAAAAGCCCGCATCTGGTCGAAGTTCGTGGCAGAGGCTTGCTAATTGGCATTGAGCTGAACACCAAAGCCCGTCCGTTCTGCGAAGCCCTGAAAGAGGAGGGTGTGCTGTGCAAGGAAACGCATGATACCGTCATCCGGTTCGCACCGCCGCTGGTCATCAGCGAAGCCGACCTCGATTGGGCGTTTGAGCGCATTAAGAAAGTCATTGAAGGTTAAAACGATAGTGCCCCCGATGCGAAAATCATCGGGGGCGTCGTAAATTCTCATGATGCATTCGCACCACCATCACTCACATCATCATCACCACCACCATCACGCCCACGGCGAAGAATCTGCTCGTCATTTCCAATTGTTAAAGACGGTTTTTGCGCTCACCTGCACCTATTTACTGGTGGAAATCATCGGCGGCATCCTGTCCGGCAGCTTGGCGCTTCTAGCAGACGGCTTTCACATGTTCACGGATGCCACAGCAATCGGGATCTCCCTGTTTGCGTCCTGGTTTGCGCATCGCCCTGCGCCGAAACATCAAACATTTGGCTACCAGCGCATGGAAATCATGGCGGCCTTCTTCAACGCCCTCATCTTGCTTGGTATGGGGCTATTCATCCTGTTTGAGGGCTATGAACGCTTCCAGAACCCGGTCAGTATCAAAACCAACATCATGATGGCCATTGCCGCAGGCGGCCTGGTGATTAATATCATCTCCGCCAAAATCCTGCATGACGAACATCATGGCAACCTGAACCTGAAAGGTGCTTATCTGCACGTACTAGGAGACTTACTTGGTTCTCTCGGAGCCTTGACGGCCGGCGCATTTATTTCTTTACTGGGTTGGACCTGGATGGACCCGCTCATCAGCTGCCTGATTGCGGCGCTGGTGTTAGGAAGCGCGATTGGGTTATTCAAAGACGCTATTAACGTATTACTGGAAAGCTGCCCGAAGCATCTGGACATTGACGAAATCCGCGCCGCAATCCTTCAATGCGAAGGCATTCAGAACGTTCACCATTTGCATGTCTGGAATATCAATCTTCAGCGAATTGTGCTGACTGCACACCTAGAAGTGACCGAAGACGCCTTTAATGGAACAACCCTGAACACCGTACAGGAAACGCTTATGCAGCGCTTTGGCCTGAGTCACGTCACACTGCAGCTAGAACTGGCCTAAGCTTGAGTTCATCCGCCTAAACGAGGCATACCAGCACTATCCTCTCTACAATAAAGACACTTTCATCGCGAAAGCCAGTGTTGCTTGGCAAGGCAAGCAATCATCGGCCAATGACAGGTGCTTCATGCGCGTATTTTTTAAATTTTTGCCCCTGTCTGCCGATAAGTGGATCAAGCCCGCTTGGTTCGGCAATCGATATGCATAACCATCACTCCAGTCCTCATCCCCAAAAGGCTCCGCGAGGGTTTTCACTGGTTGAAACCCTGGTTGGCATTGGCCTGTTAGGCATCGTACTGGTTCCCATGCTGCTGATGTCCTCCGCTTACTTCCTACAGCAGCTTAGTAAAACACGCCAAAGCATGGAGGTCAGCCACAATACGGCCCAGTTCCTCAACCGGTTTATGGAGGAACTGTACCAAACGCCCCGGATTATCAGCGCCAGCAGCAGTGAAATTACTTTTTCCTATTTTGATGCCGTCGCCCAGCGTGAAACGAAAATCGGCTACCGGCTGACCCCGGATCCAGACAGCTCAAACCTGATTCTGGAGCGGCTACAATACAACACCGCCTCCAAAACCTGGGATGCCATCAGCCCCTATAGCGAAACCGATTCCCACAACATTCTGCTGCCGCCAGGGACCACTTTCACATACTGCCAGGATACGGCAACCCCTTGCACCCCCGCCAGCAGTGCCCAGGAAGCTTTACTGGTCAGGCTAACAGGCTGGACATTCCAAAATCGGAGCAATACGCAATCGCTTCCGTTACCAGACCTGGACATTTACCTTTCTGCATCCGCCTCTACAAGTGATGGCGCTATTTTAAGCGAAACGCCCAAAGAACTGTATATGATTAACGCGACATCTGCATTTGGAGGGGAGGTCGATCTACGACTATTCGGGCTTTCTTCCTACACCGGCCATCTCACGGCAATGAGCACAACTCCGGGATTAAGCACCATTATTGCCAACGTTTCCAATATTGGCACCGACGCTACCGTGGAAGTGGATCCAACAACGGGTCGAATATTTTTAGCCAGAGGGAACACCAAGTCCAACGTCTGGACCTGGCATCCGGATACAGGTCTATCCACTATTTTTCCTGGAAACGCCTCGGCCCGGGGCATCTTCAGAAAAATGCAGAACTCCGATTTCGGCTGGGACGATGACCCATTCCGCCTGACCAATGATGGCACCCTGATCATGGCAGAACGCGATAGCATAGCAACTAATTCGGATGTTGTCTGGGCTTGGAAAGATGGGGTCCTCAGCACCATTGTCAATAATACAAACGCCGGCGGACACGGGTTGGGCTATCGTCATTTGGGGATTGGTCCTGATGGCCGGGTGTATGTCACCCACTACTACGGGGAAGATCTTTGGACCTGGAAAAACGGCACGTTAACCTATATTGGAAAAATGGATGATCCACAACTGGATCAATTGGCGCCTGCCGGGGCGGATCGCCTCTTTTGGCGCAGTGGTAAAAAGATCTACCGCTGGACGCCACCCAATACAGTGACAACTGTCCACACCACCGGAGGAACTTCAACGCAGAATGTAATTCAGGACTTTTACGCTAGGGCAGACGGGCGACTTTTCTATTGGACCTGTAACGTAAACGGGAGTGGGGATTGTACTAGCAACTCTCGCACCTACACCTGGAAAGATGGTGTGGAAACACTGATCGCAAATGCCGAACTCTGGCCACATGTCTCTTCCGACGAATATACTGGCGCCTATCTTCCTGGCGGAGAATACCAATTCTTCAATAGCTGGGATAACATCTGGCGCTGGAGCGAATCCGAAGGCCTAGTCACAATGAGCACCAGTGCCAATGGTATGGCGGAATTTCTCCACAATGGAAATGGACGACTGGTCATGGTCGGCCATGACAATGACAACGTTACCACCTGGAAAGCTGACACCGGCGTTACAGTTGTGCCTGGAGGCACCATTGGCGACAATTGGTACAACAGTCCGGTCGCTTTTGTAGGCAATACCGATGTGTTTTACTTCGGTAAAAATAATGGCAGAATTTACCGCTGGGCCCCCCCCAACACGCTGACCACCGTCACGACTGGCTTTACCGTTTCAAATGCGGCGCGCTATAGAAGAATTGCCGCTGATTCCACGGGACGGGTCTATTTTTCCGGCGGGAGTAGTGATGAGAGTAACAACTCGGTCGTCACTTCCGTCTGGACCTGGCATCCAGATACAGGACTGTCCACGATTATTTCAAATATTGCCACGTTTGCCTATTCCTTCAAGAGCCACCCCCATGGCGGCGTTTACTTCTGCGGAAAAGTTAGCGGCTCAGATAACTGCTACTATTGGGCGAAAAACCTAGGTGGATTGAACCTTCAACGCGCAACGGACACGGGAGCCCCCAGTCAGGGGAAATCTTACACCTTTAATTTTCAAGGAAGCAATTACACGTCCTTGGCAGAAACCAGCGATGGCAACTTTTTCTTCCTGGATTCTTCCGCCAAAACGATTGAATATTACACCGGCACCCCCGATAGCAATGGAAACAAGACCTACAGTCGGCAGTCCTACTTTAGTTGGGGGGGACACGCCTCCACCGTAGGCGCTATCGCCATCAACGAAGGAACCACAAGCATCGCCCTCCTGGATACCGGAAACAAGCAGGTGGATGTCTACGCGAACCGCCTTGCAACCGGTTCGCCAACGCCAAGCAGTTTCAGTGTCGCTGGTCAGGCAACACTACCCACAGGTCTTGTTCAAAGCAATTACACGGGCAATTATCTCGTCCTGGATTCCAACGTGCTGACCAGTGCTGGCCGAAAGTATGTGCAACTCCACATTTATTCCTCCGCCGGGACCTATTTACGGACTTATCCCATTTATGTGGATCTCAAAGGCGTGGGCAAGCCGGATGGACTTTCCGCAGATGCATCCTCAGAAACCAACTTCAAAATCGCGCTGGAGTCACGACGCAATATCCTGTACTTGCTATCCCCTTCCCTGAACAAAATATTTGCGCTCAGTATGCCGGAATATCTGTAGCGTGCCAAACACCGAACAGCACGGTTTTTGGCAGAAAAAGAAGCGTTTATTCGCTTGAAACATACTCTGCATACGCCTGTTCTGAATAGTCATCCGATGGCTTCTTGACGCTTTGCGGCATCGGGGGGCCTGGGCCGTCATGGGGAATCTTGTTTGTGCTACCCTATACCCCAAAAGGAGTTCCCCGATATGCCCGTTGTGAACCTGAATAACGAGGAGCTACAGCAGCTACTGGCGCAAGAACCGGACATTCAACTCCTGGACGTGCGCACCCCGCAAGAATACTGGCTGCTTGGGCATATACCGGAAGCCCGTCTTTTACCAATCCACATGCTACCGGATGCGCTGCCGACCTTGAATCCCTCACTCAAGACAGTTCTCGTTTGCGAGCATGGCGTCCGCAGCATTGATGCAAGTTATTACTTGCTTCAACAGGGTTTTCACCAGGTTTACAACTTGACCGCTGGTATGGCCGAGTGGAACGGCCCCCGCGTCTTCGCGTCTTTGAGTGACGAGGGCGGTCAAGCATCAGCTTAGACGTCACTAGGAAGGAACAGACATGAATCAGATTACCCAGGAAGCGGTTATGCAAGCGCTTAGCCAGGTGATAGACCCTGGCAAGAGCCAAAATCTTGTTGACGCAGGGATGATTGACTATGCAACCGTCTGCGATAACCACATCAATGTGGATCTGATCCTGCCGTCCACTGCCTATGAGCATCGTGATACACTGCTAAAGACAGTGCGGACTGCATTGGAAGCCTTACCAGATGTCAAAAACGTAACCGTCGGCATCTCCCTGAAAACGCCGGCGGCCATCAAGCCCTTCCAACGCCCGGCGGATCGCCCGGTCGCGCCGGTTGCGCCCCGTCAATTGCTGCCCAACATCAAAAACGTGATTGCCGTTTCCAGCGGCAAGGGCGGCGTCGGGAAGACCTCCGTTTCGGTCAACCTGGCTTGCGCCTTGACCCAGTTGGGCTACCGGGTCGGCATTGTAGATGCCGACATCTACGGCCCCAACGTCCCTATCATGATGGGGCTCCGTGGCGCTCGCATCACAGGCGAACAAGGCGGTAAACCGCTTCCTCCCGAAAATTACGACGTCAAGGTTCTCAGCATTGCTTTTATGATCCGCGAAGATCAGCCGGTGGTCTGGCGCGGCCCTATGCTGGACAAGATTATTCGCCAGTTTCTGACCGACTTTGAGTGGGGCGAACTGGACTTCCTGCTGGTCGATCTCCCGCCTGGCACTGGAGACGCCCAGTTGACGATCATGCAGGCGGCCTCCCTGGCTGGCGCCATCATCGTGACAACCCCGCAAGAAGTCGCTCTGCACGACAGCCGCAAGGGGCTTGCCATGTTTACCGGCCAGAATATTCCCTGCCTGGGCATTATTGAAAACATGAGCTATTTTGAATGCGAACACGGCGGACGTTACGAACTGTTCGGCCATGGCGGCGGGCGTCGCGCGGCTGAAGAGTTAAGCGTACCCTTTCTGGGAGAAATCCCTCTGGTACCTGAGCAACGGGAAAAGGCCGATCAAGGCCAGCCGGTCGTTGTCTACGATCCAGACGGCAAGCAGGCTGCCATCTTCCGTAATGTGGCCGAGCAGGTGGTTGAAAGCCTGCGCATATCCAACGAAAAATCGCCCATGCCCGTCTAAGCCTTTGGAGGAAGGGCCATGCAGATCACCATTCTTGAAGGATGCATTGCCTGCGGGGCTTGTGAGTCCATTTGCCCGGAAGTATTCACAGTTCACGACACGGCCGAAGCAAGCAACGACAAAATTCCCGGCTTTGAAACGGATTGCCGGGAAGCCGCCGCCGCCTGCCCCGTCAGCGTCATCAAGATAGAGGAATAACGCTGCATATCCCGATAAGGAGTGCAAATCATGCCAAATCGTTTGGAACATGCCCGGAGCGCTTACTTGAGAAGCGCAGCCCATCAGCCCATAGACTGGCATGAGTTTGGCGAGGAAGCATTCCAGTTGGCCAAAGAGCTGGATCGCCCGATTTTGCTGGATATCGGAGCCGTCTGGTGTCACTGGTGCCACGTCATTGACCGGGAATCCTATGACAACCCGGAAATTGCAGAGCTGATTAACAGGCACTATGTGGCCATTAAAGTCGATCGTGACCAAAGACCCGACGTGGATGCCCGTTATCAACAGGTGGTCCAGGCGCTTTCCGGTCAAGGCGGTTGGCCGCTGACCGCGTTTTTGACGCATGATGGACGGCTGATTTACGGAGGAACCTATTTCCCGCCAGATACCATGAAAAGCCTGCTGCTCCGGATTGAAGAAATTTATCGGGAGCGAAAAAACGAGATTTTCAAGGAAGGCGAGATGCTGACGGATGAAAATTCGCTGCGCCCGCTGGAAAGCAATGCCCCGGAAGAAGAAACGGTTTCTCCCGAAGCGCTCAACACCCTCTGCAGTCGTTTTCTGGACGCCCTCAAAGAAACTATCAAACGGGCTTACGACCCGATTCATGGCGGCTTCGGCACACAACCCAAGTTTCCGCATTACAGCACGCTGGAATGGATGATCTCGCATCTGTATGCCAACCCGGAAGAGCATGCTTTGCGCTCCATGCTGGAA
>DATNQC010000430.1:0-5101 GCA_036702885.1 Oculatellaceae cyanobacterium
TCGTCGGGATGGTTAGACCTGCCGTATAGCCGGTTCCGCCATCCAGGCTCTGCCCTTTGGTGTCAATCGTGTTAATCCACTTCACGCGAATATCTGCTTGTTCCGGTGAACTCACCAATTCGTAGGAAAGCTGTCGTCCTAACGCGTTAACCCAAGGCTCCAAAGAACGATTCACCTGATTGACAAAGGCCGGCTGAAAGTTCCGGATGCCAACCGGGCTACGCTCCACGTAAACTTTGAGCGGCATTTTGGACAGCGACCAACGAAGCACTCGCCCGCCCTGCAACACGTCATCCAGATAATCATTCCCCAGTTCCACCGGGCCTGTGTACCGATCCACCCCGCTCGCCGGATCCTCCTCACCCGACAATGCCCCCCAACGCGAGCTTACCGGCTTTTCCAGGGTTTCCCGCAGCCTCGCCAGAACCACACGAGCCATCCTTGCCGCTTGCGAGTTGGGGGCCATCGCCATCACAGCCTGATACTCCGCCTGTGCTTCCGCCAAGCGGCCCAGCTTCAGGTAGGTATCCGCAAGATAATACCGAATATTAGGGTTCTCGCTTTCTTTTCCGTTCCCGTATACAGCCCGACGCAGATATTGGCTTGCCGCCGCGTAATCGCCTTTTTCATAGAGCTGAAGTCCCATCTCATAGGAATCCGCCACAGCAGCGGGGGGAGCCGCCAGCAACCAAAGACAGCTTAACAGCCATAAGGTATGTAAAGGCGGAGAGTAGCCTTTGCGTTTTTTAAAATATGTTGCCGCGGTACGTTGCATCATTCTTGAATGGGCTTTCAAAGACTTATCGGCCCGTTGAAGCGGATCGTAGAACAAATTCGCCTGATTGCCATCATCCCGCCGGATGAAGCCTGGGGCAAGGAGTGAATTCAGGTTAAACGTTCGCCGTCTGTCGCATGACTTTCCGGTACAATAGCATCGAATTAGGCAAAGGATTCCGGCCCATGTTCAAACGCAGCTTTCTGATGGTTTCCCTGATTCTGGTCACAGTGTTTACGTCCGCGTTTATCGGCCAGATGATGCAGACAAAAGACCTGCCCTCTTCCTACGACAGCGGCTTGACCATTGAAACCGCCTTTAAAACCTCCAAAGTGCCTTTATTGGTTGAATTTTATAGTGACGACTGCGGCACCTGCCGGAAGTTAACCCCGTTGATCCACCAATTACACAAGGAACTATACCGGGATCAGCTCACCGTGGTCATGATGGACGTCAACGATCCGGCAATCCAGGATATCGCCAGGCTATTTGGCGTGGATTCCCTGCCAGCCCTGTATGTATTTGACCATCGCCACATGCGAAAGCACCAGATTCCCCCGGAAGCCTTTACCAGCCGGGACAAGTTGCAATCCGCCCTGGATGAACTTTTGTCCAGGCTAAGCTGAACCACACTCCAACCTGAAACTGGAAAGAAAAACCAAATAAAACCCAGGCGTTTTCGGAGACTTTCACCAGATTGTTTCAAAATATTAACTTTTGTAACTCCTTTTTAAGACTGGGAAAGGGTTCATGAGAGCGGTATAATGAGAAGAGCTGTCGGGTTTGGTAGGGAAACTGTCCCGGCAACTGAAACGGGAGGGAAAGATGACAAAAGCCGAGTTATTGGCGCGCGCTTCTCTGGGAAATTCCGTTTTTCAGGAATTGATTCGGGATTTCCGCATCACGCGACGGGCGGCCAAGCGCGTACTGGGGGATAAACATCTGTTGACCATCGCTTGCATACATGCTTCTATTTTTCCCACGGATCGCATGAGTCTGCATATGGTGTGGGATCAATTTGAGGCATTGACCTGCGCTCAGCGGAACGAAATTCTGCAAATCATCCGTACGCGCACAGTCTAGCCCCATCGCCCCATCATCGACCGCTTATCGGAAAGGCTTCCCAAGTCGGAGTCATTCCAGCCAACGGATGTTCCGTCACGGAGGTCTTTCGTTTGCTGTTCTCGCTAGATGCAGACCAGCCGAAGATCAGAGATGTCCTCCAACCCAAACATTGTCCCCAAAAGTAGTGTTAAAGTAAGCGGGTCAATGATAGGATGGGCTTGGTTTTAATGATATCGGGAAACTGAGACAAACCGCATGACGCAAACCCCATTGGCCGTTCCTGAGCAAATCAATTCACTGGATACCGTGCTGGCCAGAGCACGCGCTGTGATTGACGTGGAGATCCAGGCGTTGGAAGACCTAAGGGACCGGCTGGATCATCAATTTGTGCGGGCCGTTGAGCTTATTGAGGCTTGCCTAGGACGCGTCATCATTACCGGCATGGGAAAATCCGGGTTGATCGGCAAGAAAATCGCCGCCACGCTTTCCAGCACTGGTACACCTGCCTATTTCCTCCACCCAGCTGAGGGTAGCCACGGGGATTTGGGCATGCTGATGAAGCAGGACACGATCATTGCCATTTCCAACAGCGGTGAGACACCGGAAATTCTGGGTATTTTGCCACTTATCAAACGGTTTGGCATTCCATTAATCGCCATGACGGGCCGGACCAATTCCACACTGGCCCAACAAAGCGATGTCGTCCTGAATATCGAAGTCCAGCAAGAGGCCTGCCCGTTGGGTTTAGCGCCGACTGCCAGCACAACCGCAACACTCGCTTTGGGAGACGCCTTAGCCGTCGTTCTGCTAGAACGCCGAGGCTTCTCTCCAGAAGACTTCGCCCTGTTCCATCCCGCAGGCAGTTTGGGCAAGCGCTTACTGCTGAAGGTTAAAGACGTGATGCGCCAGGGCGAGGACTTACCGCTCATTCCCGAAGGAACGCCCTTTATGGAAGCCCTGCTGGAAACCAGCCTGAAAAAAATGGGCATGGGGATTATTGTGAACCGGCAAGGCAAGTTGCAGGGCGTGCTCACCGATGGGGATATCCGCCGGGCGCTGATGCGCTTTAACGATCCTCGAACCATTCAGCTTGAGGATGTCATGACGAGGAATCCCAAGCTGGCTGAGCCTGAAGAGCTGGCTGTTAGCGCCTTACGCCGAATGGAAGAGCACCAGATCACCGTTCTGGTCATCTGCTCCGATGAGGGCATTCCCATCGGCGCTATCCATATGCACGATCTCCTGAAAGCCGGACTGACTTAAGGAAAATACCGCGGTTATCGCGGAGAAGCCTCAGAGACTTCTGAATGTGCCGTGTTTATAAACTGCTCTCGGCTAATCAAAGCCAATCCAGGTAATGCGATCAGGCTGACGAGGCGCAGCCGGTGGCTCATGGTCGGGATACCCAACCGTCACCCCGCACACCAATTGCAAGTCCGTGTCGTCAACACCCAAAAAGCGATCCACCTCTTCCCGGACTTCCAGGGGACTACCCAGCGCACAGGTACCTAAGCCTTCGGCTTCTGCAGCCAACAACAGGTTTTGAACAGCCATATACACACTGCCCAGTGAAGTCTGATTGTTCTCTTCCGGATCTGGCTTGTTATACGCAAAGATAAGGACCGGCGCATCGCCCAGCGTATAAAAAAACCGTTCCGTAAATGCATACAGGCTTGGTTTCAAGCGCTTTTCCAAAATTGGACGAATGCTGTCCCAGGACTTTTGAGAATATTGCAGGTATTCGTCCCGTTTTTTTCCTTGCAGCACAAAAAATCGCCAGTTTTGCAAATTTTTTCCGGATGGCGCCCAGGTTGCCGCCTCCAAAATCCGCTCCAGCACTTCCCTTGGCACGGGATCCGGCTTATACTTCCGGATGCTCCGGCGCTTTCGCATCAAGGCATACAACGCTTCCGCCTGCATTTTTCCAGCTTCCTGTCCACACACTGATGCAACTATTGTATGGAACTTGCGCCACTTTGTCCGCTGACAGATGCTCAAAACGTTTGGAAACGATGCAAAACCTGTTCTGTTTTGGCAAAGGCTTTGAAGGTTCTAGAGCAGGAATGCATTAATTTTTTATAGCGACCATTACGCCCTGTAGCCACTCCTCAAATGGGGCTTCGTAATCAATGTCACACTCCTGCAACGGATAGAAACGTTTTGCGCCCTTGCTTTCCAATGCAGCATCAAAATCCTTGCCGCACTTGCAAAATTGATAATAGGCGCGATCCCCAAGTGCGCAAACACTATAGGAAAGATGGCTCAAATCCACTGACTGGGACTGTAAGGCTTCTAACAAATCATAAGCGTTGGATGGCGGATCGCCATCTCCCCAGGTGCTGGTGACAACCAACACTTTGGAATATTCCTTCAACTGCTCCAGCTTCACGTCAGACATGTCCATTTCTTTTGCAGAAAATCCATTTTCCTTAAGTTTAATTTCCGCAGTTTCAGCCAGACATTGGGCCGTACCCGTTTCAGATCCCCAAAGAATTGCAATCGTATCGCTCGACATTCATTTTTTCCTTTCTCTTGAAACCAAATCAGTTATGAATCGTCTCACGGGCCACCTCGCGCAATTTTTGCTGTTTTTCGTATAAGAAGCGACTCCGGGGAAGACAAATTTTGTTCATCCAGGCATTGACAGCAATATTCACGTCATCCAGACAGATTAGAAGAGAATTAATAAATAAGTGATCCTGTTTTTCCCGGGCAGTCAGCAATTCTTCAACCAACACGGTTAATTCCTGGGCCAACCGATAAAAACCGCTCCCCTCATCCCGGTTTTCCAGCAACGCTGTCACAAAAGGCGTCAGCGTCTTTTTATCGGCAATTTCGTTAAATAAAAGCCGAAAGGCGTCAGCGTCTTCCGGAGAAAGTCGTTTTAACTTTTCCAGATATTCAGCTTGCCGTGCATGACGAAAATGCGCATCCCAAAAGAATGGCTGAGCCATTGGAACCTCACTCAAAAATGTGACTGCTTCTGACTTCGTAAACAAATGAGAAATATTCTCAAATAGAATCCTATATTATTGAGAAATGTTCTCAATGAGATATCTCAAAAATCCTCCACTGAAATAACGAAACGTCCCGATCATTAGATCGGGACGCTCCATTCTGAAGCTGTTGTGGAGGTTGTTATCCTCGCAACAAGCTGAGCGCAATTTGTGGCGTCGCATTAGCCTGTGACAACATCGCCGCCGCAGCCTGCTGGAGTATCTGGTTCCGGGTGAGGTTGGAGCTTTCTGCTGCAACATCCAC
>DATNQC010000004.1:0-2467 GCA_036702885.1 Oculatellaceae cyanobacterium
TGTCGGAACAAGATGCAAACACCTCGCTTCAACTCTCCCTGGATCGCCTGGCGCAACTGTTTGATGCAGACTGGTGTGCAATATGGTTTGTTGATTCTGATACTGGCCTGCTTCAGCAGCCCAACCTGGCGTATTTTAAAACACCAGATGACATTGGGCATCCATTGCCAACGCCACCTGTCACAAACCAATTTGAAACACACCATATCCCAGATTTGGACGCTCAAACAGCATTATCCGAATTTGAACAGCAGCTTTTAAAAAAGGGGGTTAGCAGTTACGTCCATATTCCCATCCGTTGCCCGTTAATTTTTTCAGGGATATTGGGCATCCATTCCAAAAAGCCCAACCCATGGGATGCCGCAGATATTGAGCTGATGAAATGCCTCGCAGGCACTATGGTCATTACGTTGCGAAAAAATGACTTTCTGCGCAACGTGCAACAAAGCCAGCAAGAATTGTTGGAATATGCCGCACGCTTAAGCAAGAGCAATGAAGAGCTTGAGCATTTTGCAACCATCGCATCGCACGACTTGCAGGAACCACTCCGGAAAGTCTTGCTATTCAGCGATCACCTGTACAAAACGGAAGCCCATCGTTTAAGCCAGGAAGGCCTGGATGACTTGAACAAAATACAGCTTGCAATTGACCGGATGCAGCATCTCATTAATGACCTGCTCGATCTTTCCAAAGTGACGCGCCGTGGTAGCTCCTTTCAAACAATTGACCTGCGCACGTTGGTGCAAGAGGCAATTACATCTCTGGATTACGTCTATAACGATATTCAAGCGCGTGTTCAACTGCAAGGCAACATGAAGATTGAGGGGGATTACAATCAAATTCGCCAAATGATGATCCAGCTTCTGGATAACGCTTTAAAATTCCATAAACCTGAAACGCCTTCCCAGGTCGTCATTACCATCCAGCCCCAACAGAATAATCAATGCCGCATTGACGTTCGAGACAATGGACTCGGCATGAAGGCAGAACATCTGGATAAAATTTTTGAAGTCTTTTTCAGGCTCCACCACAGTGTACAATTCCCTGGAACCGGTATTGGGCTGGCCATCGTGAAAAAAATTGTCGAGCGGCACAATGGCAATATTGCCGTTACCAGTAGTCCTGGCGAAGGTTCTGTTTTTACCGTCAGGCTGCCAAGCACTCACGAAAAACCGGTCAATTAAACGCATCACCACTTTTTAAACACAACAAACACAGCCGCGAGCATCAGCGCAAAGCCGGCCAGATAATTCCAGCGCAGCGGTTCTTTTAAATACAGCACGGAAAACACACAAAACACGGCGAGCGTAATGGCTTCCTGCATAATCTTTAGTTGGGAGCCGGTAAACTGCCCGTACCCCCAGCGGTTGGCAGGCACTTGCAGGCAATATTCAAAAAACGCAATGCCCCAGCTTGCCAAAATCACCGTCCACAAGGGGTAACCTCGGAATTTCAGGTGTCCGTACCAGGCAAACGTCATAAATACATTCGAGAGCGTCAACAGAATAAAGGTGATCATAAGAGGGGGGGTCGATGTTAACAGAAACTCGCTGAAATACGGGGAATGACGCCTAAACCGGGCCGTGCCGGCAGCGTGAAGGCGCTCCCTCGGAAGGTGATTCCTTCGTAAGCATCTTCCGCCATGAGCAATGCGCCATCCAAATCGCAATAATCCACCATAGGGGACAACTGCGCAAACGCGGTCACGGAAAGCGACGTTTCACCAAAGCCACCCAGCATGATTTTCAAATCATGCGCCCGCGCGGCATGAATCATGCGCAAAGCCTCCGTCAAGCCGCCAGTCTTGGTGTGCTTTAGGTTAATGGAATGAAAATACCGCGCACATCGGGGAATATCCCGCAATGTATGGCAGCTTTCATCCGCCATCAATGGCAGCGGTGCGTTTTCCTTGAGTTTGGCATAATCCGCTTCACTGCATGTGAGCTTCAGCGGCTCCTCCACAAACTCCACATGGTTCTCCTGCAACAGCCGGCAGATGTCCAACGCTGCGTCCACTTCCCAGGCCGCATTGGCATCCACCCGGATGGTAATCTCCGGGTGCGGCGCCAATGCACGAACTGCCTCAAACAGCCGAACGTCATCCGGTGAGCCAAGCTTGACCTTCAAAACATCGTAACCGCGAGCCAGGGCGATTTCCGTCTTGCGCTTGACGGTATCCAAATCCGCAATCCCGATGGTGTAGGAACTCTTGGGCGCTTTGCTCGGATCAAACCCCCACAACTGCCAGAGCGGTCGATTCAGGATTTTGCCTTGCAGATCGTAAAAGGCCATATCTATACCCGCTTTGGCCGCCATATTCCCTTCCAGGGCCGCAAAGCGCTCTTGCAGTTTTTGAATGTCAAACGGGGTCAGATCACTTAGCACGCCTTCTCGCGTCAGACGCTCATAAAACGCACTGACGGAATCGGCATTCTCCCCGTAAAATTCCGATGGGACAGCTTCTCCC
>DATNQC010000023.1:0-1888 GCA_036702885.1 Oculatellaceae cyanobacterium
ATCGTGGCCTCGTCCACTACATGCGCGGCTTGCGGCAAGGGGCAGCGGGGAAGGGAATCCAGGGGCGCATCCTTCAGGAGAAAGACTTCATGCAGCGTTAAGCCCGCCCGGATGGCTTCTTCAATCGGATGCCGCGCTTCCACGAGAATCCGACCGGTTTCCTCGCGATATTTTTTCTGTCGCAAGGCGGCGACGCTTTGAATCAGTCCTTTACTGACTGCCCGCGCCGTCATTTTAGGCCAATTTCCACTTCAAAGGTGCGTTGGCAGGGGTAGGCGCAGCAAACCTGCTTATTTTCGAGTCCCAGGCGCTGTTTAAGCAGCTCCAGGCCGTCCATCATCAGGATGTTCAGTAGCTCTTCATCCGGTGTTGCTGTTTTGGCGGCGCCGTTCATCAGGCTGCGAACGGTGTGGCGCACGTCGGACTGGTACAGCCAGTCATCCGCCAGACGAATCAGCAGCAACTGGCAAAAGGCTTCCATGTTCAGGCTACGATTTCGCTCGGCTGCCAGGCGAACCAGCCCCATTGCCACCGAGGTGCCGATGGTGTTGCCGGGCGTATTCCAGCCTGCATATCCGTAAAGGCCCGTCAAATCCTCGAATGTGCTGAGCAGTGCGCTGACCAGTTGGGGATCGCTGCCGTTGGCATAGGCCACATCTGCAATGGAAACAGGTTTGTCCTGTGCAAAGGCGTGTTCGATGGTGAGAATGGTTTGTCGAATCTGGTCTGCCTGCACGCGGGCAGGTTTCTTTTCGCAGTGATCGCCCTGACGATCTTCCGGTGTATGCACCATAAGCCATAAGTCGGCATCCGCGGATTTTTTTGCAACGGTAGCCCCGCACGCCCGAATGGCTTTTTCCACCACGGTTTCAATTGGCAGGCCGTCAAATTTGGCGATGAGTTTGCGGCCCTGCTCCGAGCTGTAGAACGGGTAAACCTTCACGGGCTTTGTCTGCTGGTTGATCATCCAGCGGGCCAGCATACAGGCGGCCACTTCATCTGCACCGGTCTGAATGTGAGCGCTGCCCGTCAGTTTCCGTTTTTTCAGTTCTGCTTCCAGCAGGCCGGCTTCCTGTACGTTCAGACCGTAGGGACCGGTGTCATCCTGACAGAAGGTCAGGTAGTCAAAGCGGCCGTTCGCCAGCAAGGCGATGTAATACTCATTGAGCGCATGATTCTTTTCTCTCCGTTTGAGAAAGTCATCCAGAACGGCGACTGGAATGTTTTCCGGGTCGGCTTTGCCAGTTTCATGCAGCATGGCGGAATACTGGTAAAGCGCCTTGCCGTATTTGGCCCAGTAATCCGGCTCCTCTTCCGCTGAGTTGTAGGCGGGAATCCGTAAAATGGACGAAAAGCCGTAGCAGGCGTCGGCCTGAATCTGCTCAAAAAACGTATCCACCCGTTTTTTGAGGGTTGGAAACGGTTCTTCATTCAGCCGGGAGGGAATTAAGCCCCCGTAGGCGATGGTGTCCAGTGCCACAATCACCGGATCATTTTCAAACAGGTGGTTCTTAATCCAGCGGGCCAGGGTTTTAAAATTGGCGGGTTTCTTAAGGTGCCCCAGCAGGTTGGGCGAGGGCATGCACAACTGCAAGCCGGCCACCGCCGCCAGCCGGGCGGGCATGTCATAGCAGACAGGTCGGCTATCCAGGGGAACCAGAAAAATGCGTTTGTGCGAAAATGGCATAAGAGGCGCGCTTTCGTATTCAACAGGAACATTCTAATACGGGGATGTTCCTGAAAAAAGCAGTCCAAATGACGACTGCAAGAGTTGTTGAGCGCGCCCGCGGCATCGGTAGGCAAGAGGAGACTATCGTTAACTGTGTCCGAAACCAATCCCATCCAGGAGCTTTGGAGGCAATTCAAAGCTGGTTCCAGTGCGCAACAG
>DATNQC010000027.1:0-23665 GCA_036702885.1 Oculatellaceae cyanobacterium
TGGCAAGGTTACATGCCGCTTGCACAACAACGACATCACACCGCCCGTTTTCTGGCGGTAGTAGTCATCAAAATAAATATTCGCGCTAGGAACATCCATCAAGGCGCACAAAATTGCAAAGTGATAGGCAAAGCCCAAGCCCTTTTCGGATTCCGCCAAGCGACGGGCAAAATGTCGCAGCCCGGTCTCATAACAGGATTCAATTGGCAAACGCTTCACCAATTCGCGAGGAAGTTGGCGCAATGCTTTATGATCCCGACCAAAATTAAAGAACCGGATTTCTCGATTAGACGCCTCGCAATCCTGAACCAGTTTTTCAAAAAATGACTGGACACTGCCATACTGATGCACGTCATCAAATTTCAGGTTCAAACCAACGTGCTTCTTGCTATCCACTTCCTTTGCAATTTGCTGGAAGTAGGGACGCAGTAGCACCACGTCATCTCCAATGCAGCGTACATGACGCGCCGTGCCTAAGGAACGGACAAATGCTTCGGACTCTTTTTCCCGAACAAAGATGAAATCAAAATGTTTAGCAAAGTGTTTAAACAGATTACGATAAAACGACGTTGTCACCGGGCCAATCCCCAAACCGGTGCCGATAATTTGCAGCTTGGGATTGATCAGCTTACCCATCGTTGTAAAAAACAGTTCATAAATCAGCAATTGGGTGCCCCAGGTCAATCGCGTATTAAAGTACCCGCCGCCAATGTAGTGGATCACATCCAGGCTTTTAAAAAATTGGATATTTTTCCGGTTTCCCAGTTGCAATCGACACATTTTATAAACCAACGCACAAAACAGACACCACAGCATGTAAGCGCTCATCAACAGTTTGACGATGGCTGCGGGTAAGCCTGTTTTCTTCAGTCGGGCATGACATTCCTTGACCGGGTCCAAGTAGTTGTTCAGTTGATAGGGATGCGAATACCCCAGTTTTTCCAGGCTGCCTTCCCCAGGCTCCACATACACTGTAATGTCGCCCCGCTCCCACCCCAGGCGGTTTTGGAAAAAATCCAGCAGCGCCAGGAACAGCAAATCGTCTCCAAAATTATGGACGTTGTAATAGCCCTTAAATAAAATGCGATGTTTGACAGATGAGGTCATCACTTTCAACCTTTTTACGATACGGGAAGAGGGGGTGCGACATCCCGGACGGATTCCGAGGGAGTACGCAGCAACTTGACGGCATACCACTGTAGGATCATTCCCTCGATGAAAAACAGGCCAAGCAGCGTCGCCGGTGCGGCCATAATACCAAAGTGCCGAATATTAAACGCCATTGCCAGCAGGAAAAACGGAAACTCCACCAATTGCATCTTGGCCGTAAAGTCCGATTGCCCAGCCGCCTGAATCAAGCCAGAAGGCACCAAATTAATGGAATACACGTACAAGGCAATGGCGATGAGTTGCGTCAACCGATAACTATTTTCAGCAAAGTCAGTCCCCATCCACATAGTGAGCAATGGTTGGGCAAACACCACAACAACCGCAACAGGCAGAAACAACAAAGCCATCGTTAACAAGAGGCTTTTATAATAGTATGTCGCGCTTTTGGCTTTATCCGTATGAAATGTTCCGCTAAACGCCGGAAACATGACGCCCATGATAGCCCAGGGCGCAATCGTCATTTTTTGCAGCACACCATAAGGGACAACATAATAACTGGCCATCCGGACCGAAAAAAAGTTTGCCAGGAACAAGCGATCCAGCAGGTATACCATCAACGGATTTACAATATTGCTAACGGTGACCCACTTGCCAAAATGAAACAAGGGCTTGATGAGCGAAAACCGAAAGCCGGCACGCCACCAGACATTGGGAACGCATTTTGAAATCGCAGAAAAAAACAGCATTGCCATGAGCAACCGGCACAAAACCATGACCGCCACAATGTGTCCCAAATGATGCGTGTATTGCAGCATGAACACAGGGGCAACAAAGTTCCCGATAATTGCGGGCATATTCAGCCAGGTAATCCAGCCAAACTTCTGGTAAGACTGCAAAATCCCCGTCTGGCAAGTAATCAGCAACATCGCTGGAATCGACACCGCCAGCCAGCAGATGCTCCTTTCCGCTTCCTGCACATAGGAAGGCGACACATTCAGGAATTGCACCAGCGGCGTCCTTCCCAAAATCAGCAAAACTGCCGGAATCAAGCCAAGCACCGTAATGCTGACCAGCGTTGTGACAATAATATCCGGAATATCGTCCGTTTCAGACAAGGCCAGCTTTTTGGAAATGAGTTGCGTCAATGCCCGCCCCAAGCCAAGATCAAAGAAGCTGGAGTATCCAATCAACGCCCAAATGATTTGTAGAATCCCGGTCTGCTCCACCCCCAACCCTTTGAGGATAATGGGAAGCGTCACGATCCCCACCAGAATCGGGAGCATTTTCGTGAATAAATTGACGACGATATTTTTTTTCAGCAAATGTTTTTTAGGCGCAGTCATGCAAACTCATCCAGGAGAAAATATTCTGATTCCAGCTAGCGCGGGAAATTGCGGGTTGGGTCAACCACTTGAGCCCAGGTGTTATACGCAACGCCACTGCGGAAGAAGGGATCGGTGAGATCCGTAATGATGCGGAATGCCCGATGAATCTTCCCAACCGTTTTTTCGGGAATATAAATAATATCGTTTGGCATCAGCACCGGATCTTCCGTTCGGGGATCGATTTGTCGCGTGGCAATTCGTCCGTTTTCGTCCACGCGGCTTAAATAAACTTTTGTGGGTTGAAACGAAAAATCTCCATAGTAGCCCCCCGCAGAAACGATGGCCGAATGGAGGGTATTGGTCTGCGCCGATGGCAAATGATACAAACCAGGGGATTTCACATAGCCATAGACGCGGACAGGCACTTGAGTTTGAGAGAGAGAGGACCCCATGAACTGACGGTATTTTTCAGGATTCACCGCCAAGGAAGAAGGCAGCCTTGGGACAATCACCATATCTCCCTGACTCAGATAGATATCCCGATACTCATTGCTGCCCAGGAGCTCCAGAATATTCACAATGGTGACTTCACCGGTATATTGGTTGTGAATTTCGATATGCTCAACATCGGCATCATGCGTCAAGCCGCCAGCGGCAATCAACACGTTGGATAACAGTGGAGACGTTCGGGAGACGTTGAGTTCCTTATTAGTCCCCATCTGCTGAACATAATCAGACGGGTTCTGGTTAAATTCATAACTACCGGCATGTAGGACCGCACCCTTGATCAGCACGATAAACGGCTTGAGCTTGACCAGATTCACCGCGATATCCGGTTGCTTTAGATATTTTTTATACCGCTCCGTCAATAAGCTGGAAAGCTCTCCCACCGTCATACCCGCTACCTTGATTTGCCCAAGGGCAGGGAGCATGATGTTTCCATCCGGCGTCACGCGCAGATTTTTCTGATTCAGCTCAGGCACGCTAAAAAAGGAAATATCCAGTTCATCATTGGGACCAATACGGTAATCATTCGCCAAAAAGGTAATATGCCCGCTTAAGGGCTGTACGGGTGGCGGCGTGGTATCCAGCGCACTGATTTTGTTATCCAAAAATTGCGGACTTTCAGCAAGGCCCAGTCCGGCGTTTAGCGCCAATAAAAGCAATAACGGAATATATCCGAGTGCGTGACGATGAAGGAGAGGGTACAAAATACGAACCTCCAGGGTTACTGCCAATGAGGGATGTTGAAAAATGGTCGGCAAACCTTGGATCTTAAACTCAACACAATTGAACAACGCTCAATAAATAACAATGAGTGCCATGCCTGGCACCAAAGAAAATCTTCAGCAACCTCCAATTCCAATTTTCATTTTTATTTTGAAAAAGCCTACTACTATTCTATAAGTAAATTATATCAATTATCGTGTTGCACGTAAAGTGAAAAAACTGTGTGGTTCGTTCGTTTTTCAGTTAAAGGGTTGATATTTAACAATGAAAATATTATTAGTCAATAACTTGTTCAGCCGCACCAATGGCGCCGATGTCATGACATACCACCTCTATCGCATGCTGAACGAACACGGACACACCGCTTTTGTTTTTGCAGGCGACAGAAAACCTTACTTTGAGCCAGATTATCCATACCAGCACTTTTTCCCGGAAGCCAAAGAACTATCCGAATTATCCGGGCTAGATTACCTCCGGCACTTCTTCAAACCACTTTACAATCACGAGGCTTATCGCAAACTCAAAGCATATTTACAAGATATTCGTCCCGATTTAGTTCACCTGCAAGGCATTCAACGTTACCTGTCGCCTTCCGTCATTCAGGCCTGTAAGGAAGCCAGCCTACCGGTCGTCATGACCGTTCATGATCCGTTTTATGTCTGCCCGGCATCCACCCTTATGCGCGCGGAAACGACTTATTGTGATGAACTCTTGTGCATCACCCAAGACCCCTCTCAATGTATCCAGCATCGCTGCATGCGTGGCAGCTTGACCAAAAGCATCTATAACGCCCTGGAGTTCAAGCTCCGTCAATGGCATAAACTGTATGATCAAGTGGATCACTTCCTCACCCCGTCCCGTGCGTTCCGGGATTTGCTCATCCGGGCTGGCATGCCATCGGGCAAAGTGACTGCCATCTATAACTGCATTGAGGATCGATACTTTGAGCAGCCACTACCGGACAAGCCGGGGCAATATATTTTATACGTAGGTCGTTTGGTCCGTGAAAAAGGACTGGATTACCTCCTTAAAGCAATGGCGCTATGTCCGGATGTGTCGCTCCGTATTGTCGGGGAAGGTCCCTTCCGCAGCGAACTGGAAGCGCTCAAACAGGCGCTCAATCTTCATAATGTGGAATTTGTCGGCTTCCGCTCAGGAGATGCCCTCATGGCTGAGTATGCAAACTGCCTGGCAACCGTCCTGCCTTGCAACTGGTTTGAGACATTCGGCTTAACCATTGCTGAAAGCTTTGCACTGGGCAAACCCGTCATCGCCAGCGCACTGGGAGCCATTCCTGAATTGATCAAAGATGGCGTTGACGGCTGGCTAGTGCCGCCAACTGATGTCCCCGCACTGGCAGAAGCCATCCAGAAAGCCGCCGCTGAGCCCGCTCGCACTCAAGCCATGGGGCTTACCGGACGCCGAAAAACGGAAGCGATGTTCACCAGTCGGCACTATTACGAAAACACCGTCAATTTCTATCAATGGGTGCTCGGTGATAAAAAGTCAGGCACGGCATACACGGAACAGCCTGCCAGCCTAGCCGCTCGCTTGTGATTTGCCACTCACACAAATTCGGGCAGTTCCAATCACCAAGAAGGGACACGGGCAGACAGCCCATAGCATTTCAAGTATTTCGGGCATAACTGCCCTTGAGCCCCTGCATGAATCCCAGCAACACAAAAATCTGGATGAGCATCTGTACGCGCAGGCCATCCGTCAAACTATAGAATGCCGCATATAGAATAATGCCAAACTGCGCAGCTCCCAGCACTCGGGATTCCATGTTGCATCTATTTTTCAAAGACAGCCAGGCTTGCCGGAGGAAATGAGCATACAGCCCGAAATACAACAGGGACATGCAGCCGTAATCATACAAGTATTCCATATACCCGTTATGCAGCGTTTGCACCAGGTTGCTTTCATGGGGACCATCCCTCATGGCGGAAATGTAGAAAATGGTTTTCCGGGATGCGCCAATTCCATACCCGAACAGAACACGCCAAAAGTCCAAGGTCTGCTGCCAATCCTGCAAAAAGTACTGCCAATTGCCTTCCCGGACCTTCATGGAACTGTTTTTGCTTAATCCGCTCACCACATAGTCAATCTTGGAGGCAAACAGTTCAAACACACCAAACACCCCCGCAAGCAGCAGCAGCCCCATTAATACGAAGGCCAGGAACAGCTTGGAGGAAAAGTTATGAGATGCAAAACGCCAGATGACTTTTAAGAAATCACCATAGCCAGCACCTTGGGTCAAAGCAAAAAACATCGCAAAGCAAAGCAAAGTGCCAAACAAACTGGTCTTGTTTAAAAAGAGCGGTAGAAACAACCCGGAAAACAGCAGCGCACCACCTAAAAAACGGCTCAAAGGAATCGGTAAAAGCCAGGCAGTTTCCATGGCGTGGTGCTTTTTCACCAGATAATAACCGACACAGCCCACCAACATGACCAGTGGCAAATAATAATGCATGCCATAGTTCCATTTGGCGCCTTTGGAAAGGAAACAACCGGTCACTACAATCAGGCTGTAGGCTAGCACAGAAAAAGAAATTTTCAGAAAGGTGGCAGACGCCTTCTGGTCTGACAACGCATGCCTTGAGAACGGGGAGATCGCTAGAACATTCGCCACTAGGAGGCTCAAGCTGCTAATCAGAATAATATTCCGAACGGGTGGTGAATTAATCTCCAAACCGGCGGTAATCAGCAACACATACCCGTATTTCACCCGACTGATGTCAAAATCGCTGGCATGAAAAAAGAAATAGATCAGCGTAACGATAAAAAACGCAAATGCAATGCGAACCTGCCAATGTCGCCAGTAAAACTGAAAATCCCTTAAAAAATAAAACCCGGCAAACAGAAGCGAAAACAAAAAAACAAGCTGGTTACTTTTTGGACTGATTCCAAACGAGCGGGATGAAAAACTGTCAATAAACATCGTCACAAAGACGAGAAAAACCGACAGGAAGGGGAGCATAGGCGATTGCCAAGAACGCCGACAAACACTCAAGCCCACCAATGGCAACACTGGAAACAAGGACAGAAAAAGCGGCAAGGGTAAAAAATCAAGGTGCAGCAACCGATAAGCCGACAGCGAAACCAAGACTCCTCCAGCCACAATCATCGCACGCCAGAAGAAAGGCAGTTCATCTAGGGTATAGGTAAGATTACTGGCGACACTCATAGCTCAAATCGTCATGCAGTCTGTCGGCTTCGAACCAGAATACCCAGGCTATTCGTTCCTTTTGTCTGCAAACGGCGCACATGTCGAATCAAACCGGAACGTTTGGCCGCAAACGGAGACAGTAACACCACTCCTTCCGACAGGCTGGTCACTGTATCCACTTCCGGGAAGTGAATGGGCATGGCCGGTGTATCAATCAGGACAAAATCATATTGTGCCTTCAGATGCTGAACGAGCGTTTTAAATCCCGGTGAAGCCAGGAAGTCATAGATTCTTTCCTGTGGTTCTTGTGAAGACAGATAATCCAGCGACGCCATATGCCCTACCGTTGAACCGGGAATAAAAACGCGCGTCATAGCTCTGGAAGCCAAGGATTGTAATTGTGGCTCGGATATGCCATCCGGCCCCACCGTCCGCAACTGCCGGTTAATTTCCGGAATCAGGCTATCCAGCCCCAAAGTGGCAGGCTCTTTCTCGCAATCAAAGTATTGCATGTGACGACGCGGTTGCTGCATATCTGCGTCAATCAGCAGCACCCGATGGCCCGCTTCCGCCAAGGACAGCGCCAATTGGGACACTACCGGCGATTCCTTGCGATTGGTGGACAAACTGCAAAACGAAATCACTTTGGTGTTTTCCAGATACGAACGATTCACCAGATTGTGCGCCAGGTTATCGTAAGTGCGCACCAGCTCCGGCTGGGATTGGCAATCTGAATAACTCCGCCAGCCAGAACCTTTGACCCGCCAGGGCAGTTCACCCAAGACCGGCTTGCCAGTTTTCCGCTCGACTTCCTCGGTATCCGTCCATTCATCACGGATGCCTTCTTTCAGCCAGGCCAGCACAATACCTGCCATCAAACCCAGCGCCAAAAAGCCAAAGCAAAGCAGCATCGGCTGTTTGATATCCAATTTTCCGGGTGTGGGTTCACTCAGGACGATAATATTATCCACAATGGCATTTTCCTGAATGCGGGCTTCCATCTGCTTTTTCTTGACGCTGTCATACGCATTGGCCAAGGCCAGTTCCTTTTTTTCCAGTTCGTCCAACTGAAGCTTTTTGGCAGGCATGGAAGCCTCCTGCAGTTTGAGGCGTTCAATTCCTTCCTGAAGCGCTTTGTACTGCGCCTCAGAGGAAATTGCATCCGCCTGTACACGGGCCAGATCCGTCACGATATCTGAAGAGGCTTTGTTGTAAATCCCTTTACTGACAACGTAATCACCCAATATTTTTTTCTGGCGGCTTTCAATATTGCGAGTCACCGCTTCAATTTTCTGTTTGAGCGCCTGAACCGGCGGGTATTCATCGGTAAACTTGGCGCTCATGCCCTGGTATTCCTTTTGTAATTCCGCCAACTGCTGGTTCAGGGTTTGCAAATAAGGATCATTGCCAATACTGTTGGCCAGCATGGCATCTTTGGCATCCCGAACCCCCAAAATGCGAACCAGTTCTTTCGCCTTATTTCGGTTGTAACTAATATGGCTATGCAAGGAACTCAGTTGTTGCTGAAGCTCCACACGGCGACGGACCAGCTCCGTGGTTTCATCATCCAAATCCACAGCACGATTCGCCAGTTTAAAATTTTTAATCTGCGTGCGAACTTCCAGCAACTCCCGGCTGATTTTATCGAGCTGGGAATCCAGAAATTCCCGCTGCTGTATAGTCACTCCTCTCAGGATATCCAGATTCGTCATGCGGAGCGAATCCAGGATGAGATGCGTCACTTCATCCGCACTGGCTTTTTCACTCCATCGAAAACTTAATTGAATAATGTCCGTGGATGGAATGACTTTGGTATCCATCAATTTGCCAAAAGAGGCAATCCATTGACGCTCATTGGAAATCCCCATCTTCTCAAGCTGCTTGGCATATCGAACCTGAAGCGCCTTGTAGCTATGTCGCGCCACCAGCTCAGAACGCATGATCTCCTGATAATTAAACAAGGGGTTGCTATACCCGCTTTCAGAAGCCAGAGACTCCTCATTGCCATAGGCCGCAACCACGTTCCCGTTGTAAACATTCTTGATAAACAGCTTTGCCGTTGATTGGTACATCGGAACATAGGCTAAAAACCAGTATACGACCAAACACGCGGCGGACGCTGCAAAGCAACTTAAAATCAACCGCCTGTTCTTATTGAAGAACATCAAAAAATTCTGAGGATCCATATAACAAACTCACATACTCAATCAATACAGGAGAGAACATGGGCGGTACGGAATCAATTTTCCAAGTCGGCAACCAACAAGACTCAACCATAAACAAAAGATTGAAAAATCACCCGAACGGGTAACCTCGACTTTCTAAAGTCATTTGCAATTCTTGACGGAAACGAACCGGATTGAATTGCTCCGCATGTTTCTGAATCGCCCGATGATCCCACTGGATTTTCTCAGCCTCTTCCACTGCCATGGCAAAAGCCTCCAGGCGGTATTCCGGTGCCAGAATCCCAGTTTCGCCATGCCGCACGATATCCACAGCACCGCCTTCATTCAGGGCAATCACCGGCTTCCCGGCAGATTGAGCCTCCGCCATGACGATCCCGAAATCCTCCTTACCGGGGAAAATAAATCCTTTACACCGGTTCATCGTGCGTATCAACACGTCATCATCCACGCGCCCCATCAATTCAATATTCGGACCAGCCCGGCGCTTCAATTCCTCGTATTTAGGTCCGTGTCCAATGATCTTGAGTCGCTTGCCATTGGCATTGAAGACATCAATAGCAAGCTCAAAGCCTTTGTAGCCGACCAAACGGCCGACCATCAGGTAGTAGTCCTCGGACGGCTCGTAGCTGAACTTGCTGGTATCCACCGGGGGAAACAACACACGCGCTTCCCGGTTGTAGAATTTACGAATGCGTTTTGCTGTGAAGGTGGAGTTTGCCAGAAACACATCCACACGAGCCGCCGCAGAAACATCCCACATCCGCAGATATTGGGACAAGGCGCCCGTTAACAACTCCACAACTGGGTTCAGGCGATTCATGGACGAATAGGTCCAGAACTGGTCCCAGAGATATCTTGCCGGGGAGTGGCAATAGCACACATGCCAGGCTTCCGGGTGTGGAATCACGCCTTTAATCATGCTGTGGTGAGAAGAAAACACTACGTCATAGTTCTGAATATCCAGCAACTCAATTGCCAGAGGCATCAGCGGCAAATACGCCTTATACAGTTTCTCAGGATACGGCAGTTTTTGAAGGAAAGATGTGGTGATTTTGCGTCCCCTCAAATACTTTTCGGGAATCACTTTTTCCTTGAATACCGGCGTAAAGAAGTCTGCATCCGGATACAGCTCCATTGCCGCAACCAGAATACTTTCCGCACCACCAAACGCTGCTGAGACATCCGATAAAATCGCAACACGCGATGGCTTCCGTGGTGATTGGTTCAATGTATCCAAAACCTGGGATGATTTTGGCGCTTCAAGCAGTATACTCATACAAATATCCTTTTTGGGTAATTCTCAAGGCGAAAGAAATGAGGAGAAAAACGTCAGGCAGCGTCTTTTCCCAGCAGGACAACCGGAATGGTTTTCAACAGAATCTTGAAATCCAACCATAGGTTCCAGGAGCGGATATAACGAAAATCCAGATTCACAACATCATCAAAGCTATCAATGCTGGAACGCCCATTGACCTGCCACTCGCCAGTCAGTCCCGGTAAGACTGAAAAGCGAACATAGTGCCATTCCTTGTAATCTTTCAACTCCCGCTCCAGCGGCGGACGAGGCCCCACCAGGCTCATTTCTCCTCGCAGCACATTAATCAACTGGGGAAATTCGTCCAGACTGTACTTCCGCAAAAAGCGTCCCACACGGGTCACCCGGGGATCGTTTTTCATCTTGAACATCCCGCTTTTAATCTCGTTATGTTCCAGTAACGCCGCCAGTCGATCTTCCGCATCCGGGTACATCGAACGGAATTTATACATGTAAAAGCGCTTTCCGTTAAGGCCAATCCGTTTTTGCTTAAACAGAATCGGCCCTTCGGAATCCAGGCGAATCGCAACCGCAATCAACGCCAGCGGAAGCGCCAAAGCACACAGGCCAAAAAACGCAGCCGTAACATCCACAATCCGCTTAATCGCACTCTGAATCCTTTTCTGATAATGCACCGCGTAGATGAACGACACACGAAAGGGGGTATCTCTCAAGTGTTCCGGTATTCTGGCTAGCACTTCACCAGAAATCAGGGTAGAGATGGAAATTTGCTCAAACGATTTTATTTGCGTCAAAGTATCCGGATTAACGGTACTCATAATTAGCTCTCTCTATGTTTGTCTGAGGGGGTAAACTTAGGGTTTTGCTGAAGTTACAGTGTCGCCAAAGCAGGCTGCTGATGCCTTTCCGTCATGTCCTCTATCTCTGGAATTTCACCAATCAACAGCAAGGTTGCTCCTGCCTGACATGTTGTCGCAAGGCATCCTTCGGAAGCGCTCAGCAAGGAAAAGCGGGGAAGTGGCCGACCTTTCTCCGAAAATAATTCGCCATCCACTAACAAAATGCCGGCAAGGTTTTGATCCCCCTTCATATATATTGTTGTTTGTGAATTCAACTTCAGTTGGTAAATCGGCGTTTCATTCACTTGGTGATGCCAATTGAGTAACCGAACGGAGCCCCAGGCAAAATTTTGTCGAGCAGGCATTGGCGAGGGAGACATTTCTTCAAGCCGTCCCACCAGCTCCCGAACGCGCTGGGACTCCCCACGACGAGCCAACAACAATACATCCGGCGTATCAACAACCATCAAGTCGGAAACACCCAAGGCGGCAATCAATCGCTCAGACTGGTTCCATATCAGGTTCCCGCCCGATGCGATTTGTAGAGTCTTTCCGCCCACCTCGGCATTGCCACCCTCATCCGTTTTCAGCGTGTCAAAAACGCTGTCCCAGCTGCCCAAGTCGGACCAGGCCACCTGCAATGGAATAACGGCGGCATTATCCACTTTTTCCATAACTGCATAGTCAAAGGAAATTTCGGGCATTTTGGCAAAGTCCAGCGCCGCCTGCGCATAGCCTTGCCGGACAATGTGATAGATATCCGGTGCAAACTTTTCCAAAGCCGATTGCAGGGACGGCATTGACAGCACAAAAATGCCGGCGTTCCACAAAAAGCGCCCGCTCTGAACATAACGTTCCGCTTGTTTAGGACCAGGCTTTTCAACAAAACGCTTAATCGGCATCCAAGCCGCGCTCTGATAATCCTGCTCCACCTCGATATAGCCGTATCCGGTTTCCGGGTAGCGGGGCGGCACCCCCAGCGTGACGACGAAGCCTTGCTGGGCCAGTTTTTCCGCCTGACGCAGGTGCGCATTGAACCCCAGTGAGTCTCCAATTTGATGATCAGCCGGCAAGATCGCAAGCACTTCATCCGGCTCGCAAATGCAATTTTCCTGGATATAGGTCATAGCCATCGCAATCGCCGGCGCGGTATTTTTTCGTTGAGGCTCGCAGATCACATTTCCTGCTAGGTTTCCCAGCCCGGCATGTTGCAGATGCCGCAATGTTTGTAGATACAAGCCCGCTTCAGTCACGATAAAAATATCGTCCGGGCTGCAATCTCCATCCAGAATCCGCTGAATTGTCCCTAATAATAAGGATTCGTTTTCTCTCTCGGGATTCAAATTTAAAAACTGCTTAGGCCAGAGTTGGCGCGATAACGGCCAAAGCCGCGTCCCACCACCTCCTGCGAGGATCAGGAATTTCAATTCGTCATCTCCAATTTTGTTCTACTCAATTCGTTTGCAAGCCGAAACTAACGGCAATGCATGGAATAGCGGTCGACCTGGGGAAAGCTTTGGCTCACAAAGCAACACCAGCGCACCCAACAAGCAGACAACCTACAGTGGTTTTATTCTAACCTGCTGAGCTTGGTTTTGAATTATACTACCTTCTCATTTTGATATCACTCTTCCAGATAATTTTCAAACACATGTCAATTAAATATATTTCCGTAACCGATTATCAGTATGAATGAGAGCACTCTAAAGAAGCATTGTGTATGTACGGTTTTTCCTGTATTTTTAATACCTGTGTTCGTTCGTGTTGGTTGACCCTAAATCCGTATTAGTTTGTAAAAAGCCCTTTTTAGGTGTAGGGGCTTGTTTTGATATTCCAGTTGTTATTGCGAACAATTAGAGGAGAACGTAATGGCGAATGATATTTATCGTATCAACCCATCTAAGGGAGCCGTAGCGCCGGTTGATCTCGGTGATGGGTTTGATATTCTGGTCGTCGATGGTCAGGATGGGCTGGAGCTTGACGATTACTTTGCATTCAACGCCGAAGAAATTCAAGGGAGTAACGGTGGACATGACAATCTGAACCTGTCCAATGCCGCTACTGGTGTCAAGTTATATGGCCGTAAAGGAAACGACCTCCTGATCGGTGGCGCCTTCAACGATTTGCTGGATGGTGGAAGCGATAATGATACCCTAATCGGAAACGGGGGTAACGACATCCTGACCGGTCGTGAAGGCGTGGACCGTTTCTTCGGTGGTGACGGAAACGATGTGATTTTTGTTGATGCCGAAGATTTTTCCGTGCCAGGTATTGTTGCCGACGGCGGTGATGGTTATGACATCATGGTCTTCCAAAGCCCGACGGGTGCCCACCTGGTCTTGAACCAAACCTTTGTCAATATTGAGGAAATCCAGGGTAGTGATGGCGGAGACGACTATATTGACGTTTCCAGCGCAACGGGACCAATGGTCATTTGGGGACGAGGCGGAAACGACTACATTATTTCCGAAGGTCACAATGACATTATTCGAGGTGGAGCCGGAGACGACACCATTATTGGCGGTCTGGGAGCAGACTTCCTGTGTGGTGACGAAGGCGACGATAAAATCTACCTCCAGAACAACGATGCCTTTGTCTTTGGTGGCGCAGGAAACGACACGGTCATTGCCAAAGATGGATACAACTACACATTCATCGGTTACAACTACTTCCAGTTTGAAAACTACTACGGTGTTGTTGGAGAAGATCCATCCGAAACGTCCGGAAAAGACCACATCGATTTTTCAGATGCCGGAGCCGACGTCAAATTGACGCTGGTTGGCCGCCGTGGTAACGACAAACTGATTGGCGGTGCCGGCAAGGACTATATTATGGGCGGTAAGGGAGCCGACTTCCTGAGCGGAAATGGCGGAGACGATGACATTTATGGTGGAGACTCCGAACTGGACGCCGCCGATGGTGCAGTTGATACACTGCTGGGCGGCGATGGAAGCGATCGTCTGTTTATAGATGCTCACGATGTTGTGGATGGCGGCGCAGGCTATGACTATGCTATCGTTCATAACTCCAAACCGGTTCATTGGGTTGGTTATGCATCCCGTTCCATCGAAAACTTCGTTGGCTCCCAAGGCGACGATTACGTTGACTTCTCCGACGCGCTCGCTGGTTCCTACGGCGTAGATCGGCTAGGAATCGAGCGGTTCGGTCTCTTCATGGAAGGCCGCGGCGGAAACGACACATTGATTGCTGGTGCCGGGAACGACACCTTGCTGGGTAGCGACGGTGATGATGTCCTTCGCGGTAACGCCGGCAATGATCAACTGTGGGGTAACGGCGGTAATGATAAATACCTGTTCTCCGTAGGGGATGGTCAGGATGTGATTAAAGACGCTTCCGGCGCAGGTGATGAAGTCATCTTTGAAGGCGGTAGCTTCAACACATCCAGCGTTGCCTTCTTCCGGGATGGTTATAACCTGATCGTTGGCTACGGCGGCGATACCATCACCATTGAGAACCAGTTTGCAAGCAACGATTTCAGCGATTGGAGCTATGGCGCCAAAGCCATTGAAACCTTTACACTGGATGCGTTGGGCTTGCACATTACGGATATCAATGCACTGGTTCAACAAATCCATGCGTATGACACCGCAAACGTGGGTGTAACGTTCTCCTCCGTGAACGACGTTGCAGCCAATGCGGACGTCATGTCCACCATTATCGCGCCCACCTGGGCATAAAAACGGGGCGGGAGTGGCTTCGGCCATTCCCGCCCTCCCTTCTTCATCCCCCTCCCGTTGTACCTCTCTAATTTAAAGGCACCCCATGTCCCAAATAACCGAAGCAAAATCGGCAGGACGTATTGAATGGCTGGACTCTCTTCGCGGTATTGCCAGCCTCATGGTCATGCTGCTCCATTATTACCACCGCGTTTTGTTAGCCTTAGTGCCAGTTGCCGGTGGAACTGTCGCCATCCAGGCATCCCTGGAGAAAAAGGTGTTGTCGCATACTATCGACTTTTACAAAGGCACCGAATTTTACAGCACGATTCAGCACATTACCCCTTGGATCTATGGCTTCTGGGATCTGGGCAAAATTGGTGTGGTAGCTTTTTTCTTTATTAGTGGCTATGTCATCGCTTATACACTGAACCGGCTTAAAACCGCTCCCGTCCGCAGCTTTATCATTAGCCGATTTTTCAGGCTGTATCCGGTCTTCTGGGTTTCCTTGGCGATGATGTTATGCCTGCGTGCGCTCACAGGGCATTTTTATCCCCTTGAACAAATCCTAGCCAATATCACCATGTTCAACAAGTTCGTCCTAATCCCGGATATCAATGGTGTCGCCTGGACGCTACAGATCGAACTGGGATTTTATATTTTGGCAGTCCTGTTTTACATGCGGAAATTGTCCAAAAATGCCACAAGCATCGTCACCGCCATTTACCTATTCCTGGGCACGGCATTGGTGCTTGCCTTCGCCAAAGCCAAAACCGGCATTGATTTTCCGCTTGCCTTTCCATTAGGACTGTCCGTCATGTTCACCGGATGGTACTGGCGGCTCTCCCATGAAAATCCGGAAATTTCCCAGAAAAAAGTCGCTCTGGTTGCCGCCTCTTTTCCGCCCTTGTGGGGGATTATTTTTGGGTTCGGGTATGCGCCGCACGCCATGACATATTTCAATAGCTACTTCGCCGCGATGATACTGGTGATTCTGTTTGCATTGCTAAAAGTCCGAAGCCCCATTCTCCGGTTTTTCGGCAATATCAGCTACTCCTTGTATCTGGTTCACGACATTATCGGCTTACATGTGTTTCCATCCCTCATGGCCCTGTCTCTACCGTTTTACCGGGATTATTTCGCGGCAACCGCGCTTCCGATTCTGGGTGTTGCCACTGGCACAATCCTGATTTCCACATTGCTGTATTACTTTGTGGAAAAACCGGGCGTTGAAGCCGGCAAGAAGTTACTCAAACACTTGGCAAACCAGATGGATGGCGTACCCGCTAAAGCCTAGGTGAAGACGCTACACCAAACGGCAGGCGGCATCTTCACCAATAGGCCTAAAACGGACGGCCTCAGCGTTAGAACACCTGGACCGTATAATCTGCCGTCACTGTCTTTTTGTTAGGCAGCGTCACCTGTACCCGAGCGTCATTTTTACTGCTCCAAATCGCATATTTGACACGTCCATCCACTGCCTTGAATTCCAGCAGATAGATGGTTGGTTCGCTGAACGCAATACGGCGTGAAAAGCGGTATCCCGTCAACGATTCATGCAACTGTTTCAAGGCAGCGTAGACCGGCTTTGGCGTCCCGCTCGCTTTGGTAAACAGACCAAAACAGGCCTGTGAAGTCTGGCAAGGAGACTGTATGCTGGCATCCGCCAGGCTGTAAACAAAATTCCCTCGAATCCCCAGCATCAGACTCAACATATACTGCCGCTGTGCATAGGCCGCCTGAAGAGATTCTGATACCTCATACGATCCAAGCCCGGTGCTGTAGCCCCACTCCGTAAAAAATATGGGCTTATTTCGATATTCAGACGGAATCCAGCCCTGCACCTGTTGATGTTGCGCAATCACCAGCTCAGGTCGTTCCTTGCCTTGGTATGGGTGTACCGATAAACCATCCACCCGGCTCAGCAAACCACTTTTTAAGGCAGTCTGTAACCAGGGTGTATTGTAATTGGCCGCGCCAGGAGCAATAATTAGCGCTTCTGGATCTGCGTTCCGGATAATCGGCAGCACATAATCCAAAAGTGTCAAATATTCGGATACCTGTTGCTGAAGCGTCAAATTTTCTCCGGCAGCGGGCCGCCAGAAATGTGAAATATTAGGCTCATTCCAGATTTCCCAAATCACACGACGCCCTTTATAGTGGCGAACCATGGCATCCACAAAGCGTCCAAAAGCCTCACGCTGCTCAGGCGTATTGATCCGGGAATTCACTTTATAGAGCGGATTATTCAACCCCAGGCACAAAACAGGACGAATCCCACGAGATGTAAACATACCCGTCAACCAATCCACCGTTGAAAAATCATAGATGCCTTTTTGCTTTTCAATATGTTGCCAATCCGGTACAAAACGCACCAGGGAAAAGTGCGCCTGGGCAACTGCATCAAATGTTTTATCGGTATATGCCGGATTGTATGCATAGGAATTATAATGAGCTGCCACACCGGCACTCACTGGAATCGTCGTGTCAGGCAGCGGATCTTTCGCCAAAGTTGTAGACTGTAGCGTCCAAAAGCCAATAACAGCAACACTCAAACGGGATAATTTCAGCATCGCATCCTCCCTCAAACCTTATAGCGCATCAACAAAAACAAACGAGAGTCTGGGTGAGAGAATTCACCCTGCCTAACTTTCCCTTTAAAAATGAATTTGGAGATGAACTTAGAGCACAACAAATCTTACTCCTTTACTCATGATTTTGCAAAGAAAAATAAAAATAGTTGAGTTTTTTAATCATCAAATTCTTAAAATGCTATACAAAAATCATATATTCCAAATCTCAAAGCCATAACAAATTTTAAAAAAATAAAATTTATCCTTTCAAATTGAGAGATGGCTTCACTTGCCTTACTGCTTGTGTTAGCATCCCTGCCGTGAGAGAACTGCGAGAGCACCTAACATTTATGCGGAATTGGCAAAAATACTCGCAAAGAGCGATCCGCTTTTTTGGCATCGCCTGTTTTTGTTTTTTGACAAGCGCTACAGGATGGGTCTACGCAGACCCTCGGGTTTTATCACTGGATGAAGTGATTCGCAAGGCGCTAGACAATTCATACGAACTCAAAATTGCACGGGTGGATGTTCAAATCAGTAAGACGGATGTGCTCACCGCAAGGTCGGACTACTTCCCGAACATTCAGGCAAGGCTCAATACGGAATATTTAAAAGACCTGGATAACACATTCCGTCCGGTGACTTCTGTTGGAAACACCATCATTCCCAGTGGCACCCGCTTCCAGAATTCAATGGGGCTCACACTGAATCAAAAGATCACGGATTTTGGCGCCCGCGGGCAAAAGGTTCGCATGGCTAAAAGCGAGGTTCGTGCTAAACAAGCCGTTTACGATCAAATGCTGCGCGACCTAAAAATCAAAATGATTGAGCTATACGAGGATGCCCTTACGAATTATCGATCCATTAAAGCAAATGAGGCTATTCTAGCGCTGGCGCAGCAGGGATACCAGATGAAAAAGCGCCTTAACGCAGCCGGCAACACCTCTGCTGTAGATGTTGTAACAGAGGCAATCCAGGTTGCCCAAGGTTTGGATGAATTGGAAACGCTTCGGCACAAATATGAGGAAAGCCTGCACAACCTGAGTTTTTACACGCACGAAGCCTACAACCCTGCTGAAACGGAGTTGGCCGATCTTGAAACCGGAGCGCTCGAGACATTAGCGCCGTTTAGTGCGATCAATTCTCCAGAAGCACTGCGTTTTGATGCTCAAATTGAACAAAAAGAGCATGAAATTGCCTACCTCAAACGTCAAAAACTACCGCAGATTAACTTCTATTCCTATTACAACTTTTACGGTTTCGATCCGGACAATTGGGGAGATTCCGTTCGCAATTTCTCGCATCGGACGGTTCAATTTGGCTTGACCATGAGCGCCCCCATTTTTGACGGGTTCAAGAATAAAGCGGCCGTCGATAAAGCCAAACTTGAAAAAGAAAAACTCATGCTGCAAAAAACACGGGTGCTGGCAGAGCTGGCGCATCGTGCGGAAGGCTTCCAGCAGAAAGTCCATACGCAAACCGTCCTGTTGGGAACCAAAGCCGTGATCCTGAACAAAACCCAGGACAAGCTAACGATGGACAACCGCTTATCCGAACAGCAAGTGATTGATAGAACCCAAACCATACAGGATCACATCGCCCGCATCCATCGCCAGCTGGATACCGAAAAGGCTTTGATCCAGCAAATTTCCGCAGCGAAAAAACTCAAAGTCCTAGAGGGAGGCATCTAGTGTCCACCGCGCTCATCTGCCTGGAAGTTGTCGCCAAACTCAATCAGGTGCCCTTGGATATCCGCGCTATTATCCGGGAGTATGGACTCACGGAGGCAGAATTATCCCGCGAGGAAATGCTGCGCATTATGAAAGGCAAGGGTTTCAAGGCAAAGCAAAAAAAGCTCCAACTGAAGGATATTTCCAAATATCCCCTACCGCTTATCTTCGGCTTTGCAGAAGGTGGCTATGGCGTTCTGCTGAAATTGCATTCTTCCGAAGAGAAAGTACTGATCTTTTCCCCGCGCACCAAGCAGGCTGAAGAAAAGACCTATGCGGAGTTTGAGCAATTGGTGGATGGCCCTCTCCTGGTCCTGTCTCCTAAATTTATCAATGATCAGATCCGTTTTGGCTTCAAATGGTTTTTCGCGGAAATTCTCCGATACAAGCGCGTCATTGCCGAGGTGTTGGTCGGTTCTTTTGTCGTCCAATTATTCGGCCTTTTCACACCACTCTTCACCCAGGTCATTCTGGATAAAGTCGTGGTCCACCATGCCATGAGCACCTTGGATGTGCTAGGTGTGGCGTTTCTGGCCGTCATGATTTTTGAATTTCTGCTGAATCTAAGCCGGAATTACATTTTTACCCATACTGCCAACAAAATTGATGCAAAACTAGGCGCCAAACTGTTCCGGCACCTGTTTTCCCTGCCTTTCACGTACTTTGAATCACGCAAGGTGGGGACCATCGTGGCCCGACTTCGGGAATTGGATAACATCCGGGACTTCATCACAAACAAATCCGTATCCGTCATTGTGGATACCTTCTTTTCCGTCGTGTTTTTTGCCATGATGCTGTTCTACAGCTGGAAGCTCAGCCTGATGGTGCTGGGCTTCATCGCACTCATTGCGGTAATTTATGTTGCCGTCACACCGGCATTTCGCAACCGGTTGCAGCATAAATTTGAAATGGGCGCTCAATCCAACTCTTATCTGGTGGAAACAATCACTGGCGTGCAAACAGTCAAATCGCTTGCCATCGAAGGCAGCATGCAGCGCAAGTGGGAAGATCATTTGGGGAGCTTTCTCAAATCCAGCTTCAAGCTCAATAATCTGTCCAACGTGTCCAAGGGCCTATCCAACCTATTACAGCGAGCCATGACCATCGGCATTCTGTATTTTGGCGTCAAGCAGGTCATTGGACATCAACTCACCATCGGGCAGCTCATTGCATTCCAGATGTACTCCAACCAGCTCATCAGCCCCATCCTGCGCCTGGTAAACCTGTGGAACGAATTTCAACAAACCCTGATGGCCGTAGATCGTCTGGGAGACATTCTGAACCATCCCGTTGAAATCCAGTCCGCACAAGCAATCACGCTGCCTCGCATGGAAGGCTCCGTCCGCTTTGAAAATATCAGCTTCCGTTATGCGCCGAACACTCCCAATGTGCTGGAGCAAATCAGCTTTAATGTGCCGGCGGGCAGCTGCATTGGACTGGTGGGACGCTCCGGCAGTGGAAAAAGCACCATCACCAAATTAATCCAGCGGTTGTATATTCCACAGGAAGGAGCCATTTATTTAGATGACGTGGATACACGCCATATGAATCCTCTGTGGCTACGGCGGCATATCGGCGTGGTCCTGCAGGAAAACTATCTTTTCAGTGGAACCATTCGGGAAAACATTGCACTCCCTCGTCCCGATGCGCCTATTGAAATGACTATTCAAGCGGCGCAACTGGCGGGCGCTCATGATTTCATCAAAGAACTTCCCGAAGGTTATGACACTTTTGTCGGTGAGCGGGGGTCCACACTATCCGGCGGGCAAAAGCAACGCATTGCGATTGCACGAGCATTGATCACCAACCCTCGAATTCTGATTCTGGATGAGGCGACTTCCGCACTGGATTATGAATCCGAGCGGATCATCCGCAATAATTTGCAGCAGATCCAACAAGGACGGACCGTTTTTATCATCGCCCACCGGCTGTCCACTGTGAAGGACTGCGACTGTATCATCGCGATGGATCGAGGACGCATCGTGGAAATGGGAACACATCAGGAATTAATGGCCCAGCGGGGCTACTACTACGCACTAACCGCCCAGCAGGAGGATGAGCTGTATGCCCCTGCCCTGGCTTAAAGATAAAAACGACGCACACGAGTTTAAGCCGCTATTAGCGGAAATTGAGGAAGATCCGGGTAGTCCGCTGGGACCGCTGACGTTTTGGCTGGTGGTGGGTGTTTTTGCGTTTTTCCTGGGTTGGACAATCTGGGGACAGGTGGATGTTGTCGTCACCGCCCGAGGCAAAGTCATCCCCAGCGGACAGGTCAAACTGGTGCAACCGCTCAACGGCGGGGTCATCAGCCGGATTCTGGTAAAGGAAGGGGATTTTGTCCGAAAAGGCCAGCCGCTGGTGGAAATTGATCCATCCACAACTGAGCCTCAACTGCAATTCAACCAGAAAACACTCTCCTACGTGCAGGCGGAACTCAACCGACTGCGCGCTGAAACCGGACATGGCACCTTCCATGCTTCCGGAGGCACGCAGGCCAGCTTGTTCCGGGCGTCTGTCGCATCGCTGCAAAAGCAGCTAAGCGCCAAAGAAAAACAACTGGAAAACCTCCAGGCGCAAATCCTGGCCAGGCAGGCAGAACTCAAAAATACGAAGGAAACTCTGGATCTGAATCTGGAAAAAGAAAAGCGCCTGCGTGAGGTTCGGGACATTATTGCCCGCGATGATTATGACAAAGTGCAAAACGATATCCTGAACGGTCAGGCGCGATTGAAAGTGCTGGAGCATGAAATTGAGCAACTGACCTTCCAGCAACAACAGACGCGGGAGGAAATGGCGTATCTGGAAAACCATTTCCACAGCACGCAACTCAGTGAGTTGTCTGAAAAGGAAAAGCAAATCAACCAGCTTCAGGCCAGCATCGAGGAAGCATCTTTCCGGAATTCCCGGCAAACCCTGGTTGCTCCGGTTGATGGCTATGTGAATGAATTGTTTGTTCACACAATCGGCGGCGTTGTCACCCCGGCTCAAAAAGTTCTGTCCGTCGTTCCGGTCAATATGCCGCTTGTCGTGCAAGCAACCGTTTTGAATAAGGACATCGGCTTTGTCCGGACCGGAATGCCGGTTTCCATCAAAGTAGATACATTCGAGTTCCAGAAGTACGGAACCCTGAATGGCATTGTCACCCGTGTGGATAAAGACAGCCGGGATGATCAAAAGCTCGGCCCCGTCTACACGGTGACTGTAAACCCGCTCCAGCACAGCCTCTTGGTGGATGGGCGCTGGCAATCCATTACGTCGGGGCTTAGCGTATCCGCCGAAATTAAAACCGGCAAACGCCGCATTATTGAATTTTTCATCTATCCGCTCATCAAGTACATGAATGAAGGCATGAGCGTCCGGTAACGCTCATTGCCGGAAAGGCTTTTATGAAAAAACAGCTTGTTTTCATGCATCAGAATTACCCGGCGCAGTTCGGGCCGATCACCGAGTTCCTGCTGCGCGAGTATGATGTGACAGTTTCGTTTTTCAGCCAATATGCCAGCAAGCCTCCCGCACCAAGCATCAGGCATTATTTTTACCGGCCCGCCAAAACCAATCACGAAAACGATCCTTATTTTTTCTCCCGCTACTTTGAGCAAGAAGCCGCCAGTATGCATGGGATCTTCAACGCACTCAAACAATCCCGCATTGAGCCGGATATATTAATCGGGCACGTAGCCTTCGGCAATATGGGCCTCTTGCATGTGGAATACCCCGACATTCCCCGCATTGGCTTTTTCGAGTTGTTTTACGATCCCTTCGGTCGCACGTCGGAGAACCGCCCCGAATATCCAGTACCCAAGCCCAATCGCTTGCGGGTACCTTTGCGTAACGCCACACAGTTGGTGGAACTGGAATACTGCACCAAAGGCTACTCTCCAACCCAATTCCAACGTTCCACCTATCCCAGCGCCTATCAGCACAAATTATCCGTTTTATTTGACGGCATTGACACTCATCGTTACCAGCCCGGCCCGGTATCCGAGCCATCAGAGCTACCCAGAACCTGGCCTGCTGATGCGCCGATTGTAACCTATGTGTCTCGCGGTCTAGAGGCCATGAGAGGCTTCGATATTTTCATGGAGGTTGCGCATCGCGTCTGCCAGAAACGCCCGGATGTGCATTTTGTCATTGCCGGCAATCCCAAAACGCATTACGGCTCGGAATTGATTAATCTTCCGGAAAAAACCTTTAAAGACCATGTGCTCACAAAACACAAGTACGACCTGAGCCGATTCCACTTTCTCAACTGGATTTCGGAAAGCGCATTGGTGGATTTATATCGGCTGAGCGCCTGCCATTTTTACTGGACGGTGCCATTCACCTTATCCTGGAGTTTACTGCAGGCGCTATCAACCGGCTGTTTGGTGGTGGCCTCCGATTCAGCCCCCGTTCGGGATGCCATTGAACATGAGTTCAACGGCTTTTTACTGCCTCCTTACCAGATTGATTTGTTTGTGGAGCAAATCCTGGCCATTCTGGAGCAGCCAAAGGCTTATGCGCATTTACGCGAAGCAGCCCGGCAAAAAATGGTGGCGCAATTTAGCTTT
>DATNQC010000032.1:0-1968 GCA_036702885.1 Oculatellaceae cyanobacterium
GATCTCAGGTGACTCTTCAGATGAGAATTTTACTCTGGGTAGCACCTGGTTTGACGCTGTTGTCGAACCGGGTAGCGGCAGTGATACCTGATGATAGGGCCGAAGATTCGGCCCTTTTTTCCTTTTTGTTCATGGGGGGTATAACATGCTGAAAATCACACTTCGTCTAAACGGGGAGACGAAAACCTACACGCAGGACTTTATTTCCGGGTACCTATTTCGGAAAGCGCTCTTGATGTCCGATAAGCGGGAGAAGTTCCTGAAAAAGATTATTGATTCCGAAACAGGCGCGACTTTAGAAGAACAAGAGGAGCTGTTGGATGAGCTTTACCACTTTATCGCGGAAGTGTTCGGCAACCAGTTTACCGCTGAGGAATATGAGCGGGGGACAGACGCTCGGCGGGTTGTGGATCAATCCTGGGAGATTGTTTACCGGATTATTAGTCAGGTTACGGGTCCGCTTCAGGAGTTGAATGAGGGAAACCCTACCCAAAAAAAGAAACCTCCCCGGAAAAAGTCCTGAACGAGCTGTATCTGAATCTACTCCAATCTGGTTGGAAAATGCATGAGATTGACCAGATGGACATCGCTTTTTATATGCGACTGGTGGTCTATGAACAGCAAAAGAAACAACAATCGAAAATGGCATACATCGATCAGCTGGGGATTTTTTGAGGGAAGGGGTGAGCAAGTATGGCCGAGGAACTCTTAGGGCGGATAAAAGGGGAAGTGGTACTGGATTCTCAAGGATTCAACCAGGCCGTTTCCCGAATCAACCAGCAGCTTCGCCTGCTCAAAAGTGAATTTGATGCAAGTGCGGCCAAGGTGAAGGCGTTCGGAAAATCCGAAGATCAGCTCAGACTCCAGTCTCAGCTGTTGGGTCGGCAGATTGATCTCCAAAAGCAAAAAGTATCCCTGTTGGCCCAAGCTCACCAACAGACGGCGGAAAAGCTGGGCGCGGAATCGAAACAGGCCCAAAGGCTTGAGGCCCAATTGAACAAAGCCCGGGCTGCGCTCATCAATATGCAAGCGGCGCACCAGCGGTTGAACGGTCAATTGGAGTCTTCTTCTCAGCTTCATCAGCGGCTCACCCGTTCCCTGGACCAGCTGGATCAAAAAATGCGCCTGGCTCATTCTGAGTTCCAGGCAGCAGAAGCTCAAGCCCGGGCGTTCGGCAATGCCAATGATCTCGCTCGGGTGAAAATCGGCAACCTGGAGAAACAAATCGAGCTTCAGAGGAAAAAGGTCAGTCTTCTATCACTGGCCTACAAGGATGCTGCTCGAAACTTGGGACAGAATGCGCAAGCAACCCAAGAAGCGGCCATCCGGCTCAATGATGCCCGCACTACGCTCGCCAATTTGGAGGGTTCCCTCCAGCAATTGACCGGGCAGTTAAACCGGCAGGGGGCACTGTGGACCCGTTTTCGACAGAATTTATTTCATGTGCGGGAACAGGCTATTGACACAGGGATCGCTTTAGGAGTGATGTCCGCTGCATTTTCAGTGGCTCTCGGATCGGCGGTTTACAAAGCAGCTGATTTTGAGGCCCAATTGTCGAGCGTCAAGGCTGTCACCGGTGCATCCGCGCAGGAAATGGAGCGGTTCAAACAGTTAGCACTGGAGCTGGGCGCTGAAACAAAATACTCAGCCGCGGAAGCTGCACAAGGGATTGAAGAACTTGCAAAAGCAGGGGTGAGCACAGCCAAAATCTTGGATGGTGGCTTGGCCGGAGCGCTCAACCTTGCCGCCGCGGGAGAAATCGAATTGGCTGAAGCCGCACAAATCGCTTCCACAGTGCTGAACGCTTTCCGGCAGGACAACCTTTCTGTGGCTCAAGCAGCGGACATTTTGGCCGGAGCCGCCAATGCATCGGCAACGGATATCAAAGAGTTGAATTATGGTCTATCTCAAGTATCAGCAGTGGCATCAAGCGCGGGTCTTTCCTTCCGTGATACAGCTGCTGCTCTC
>DATNQC010000033.1:0-7509 GCA_036702885.1 Oculatellaceae cyanobacterium
GCCTGCGTGAATGCGGAGCTTCAGGAATTGGCGGAAGCGGATGGTTTTAGAGCCGTGCTGCTGCCCGTGCAAAGCGTTGGCGTTCAAGGGGACAGCCGGAGCTATAGCTACATGGCGGCAATTCAGGGCGATTGGAGCAAACTGGATTGGCCGACGATTCGTAATCTGGCGCAAAAAATTCCCAATCGGATTCATAAAATCAATCGTGTCGCGCTGCTGCTGAACGATCGAACCCTGCCCGCCCGGGTGGATCAGGTGACGCCGACCTTGTTGAATGCGGTATCGCTGGAAAAACTGCGGCAGCTTGACCATATTGTGACCTCCCGCTTTGTGGAGCAAGGGCTATACGGTAAGATCAGCCAGCTGTTTACGGTATTGCTGCCCATTGATACGGTTCGCGGCGACGTGCCCAAGCATTCCGCCGTGATTCGGGCGGTGATCACCAGTGACTACATGACGGCGCGCCCGGCGGCGCTGGGGCCGGAGATTCCGATGCAATTTATCCGCAATCTGGCTGAGGAACTTTCCGCCCAACCCAATGTAGACTTAGTGCTGTATGACGTGACCAGCAAGCCGCCTGCGACGGTAGAGTGGGAATAGGCAACGCTCCTTGATACAAGCGGATTGTTGGCGCTCGTCAGGCATTAGGGCTTGCGTTGCGTGCAATCCTTGATGCGGTTGGGTCATCGGGAAACCGCCAAAGGAGAAACTGCGTGTTACCCCCGGAACGCGATCCGCGATCGCGGTCGCTGACAGCCCTGGTGATGCTTGCCGTCTGGTTTGGCGGCACGCTGGCGTTTGTCGTGCCGTATCCGGGATTTTGTGATTTACCTGGAGCGCAGCAGGATGCTGAGGTGGAATTTGTAGCGGAAGCCCCTCAGGGGGAAATGGATTTATCTGAGGAACGGCGCGTGATTCCCGGTTTGCCACCGCCCATTGAGAATGGCGAGCCGGTTGAATTGGCTCAACCCGAGACGACTCGACAAAGCGCCGCCCCGCAAGAGACGAAGCCTCGTCAGGTAAAAGCATTTCCCACGGCTAAAAAGCCGGTGGTGACCAGCCCTGTGGTAACGACGCAACAGCGGATCCCGGCGGAACCTGAAACGCCTCCCAGCCTGGAGCCATTGAAGGCGTCAGCCAAAAAGGAAAAGCCTGCACAAGCGCCGACGACCGCCAAGCAGGCGGTTAGCAACCGTAAGCCGGAAAAGCCGGTGGTCCATTTCCCATATGTTTCTCCTGCAGAAAAGGAAGTCCTGCTACCGAAACGGAATCAGGCACGCTCTCCGGTCGCTGCTCATAAATATCCTGGACGGTATAAGCCCTTGCCGCCCCCACTTGTGGCGCGGCGCGAAGGACGGGAGCAAACTCTGCGCGCGTATGATTTGGGCAATCGCCTGGGACGGGACAACCGTCTGGATGAAGCTGCCAAGGCGTATTGGCAGGCAATCAAACTGTCTCCCGATTTTGCGGATGCGTATGTCGGGCTTTCCACGGTGGCGCTGCTATCGGGGAATTCAGAAGTGGCATACGAAAATGCGCAAAAGGCCCTTTCCATGCACCACGGTTTTATGGATCCGGAGAATATTACGCGGGCGCAGTATAATTTGGCGGCCATTCACTGCGTGATGGATGATTACAGGAAAGCCAAGCGCTATTATGACAAGGTGAAAAAAGCCAATTATCCCTTGGCACCGCAACTTTGGGCTTATTTGGAGCTGCATTGCAAGCAGTGATAAGTGATATAGGTTAAATTGGAACCGTCGCTTCCAGGGAGGGGGGATATGGCACGCTCAAATGAGAGCATGCAAAGGTTTTTTAGCGTATACTCCTCTTGGCGAAGCGATGGTGTTGATTGAATGCCCGCCGGTACGCTGCCCGAAATGCAGACGCAAGTGGAATAAACCCTAATCTCTCTAACCGAATCCCTTACAGAAACAGCAGGTAGAAAAAGTCCGAAACCGCTCCCCTAACGCGTGCCAAACGACGCTGCAAGCGGGAGAGTGGCCGGGTTTTTCCGAGTTGTTTCAGCGGGCGAATGAAGACACCTTGTACCACAATTTAACCCCATTGTGTTATTGAACACGATGTAAGAAAAACAGACAACAACGAGTTTTTGTTTAAGGCCGGCTTCCAGAGACAGGACAATTTTGAGTGGTTGTCCGCAGCTTCCGTTTCGGTGATATGAACTGCACGAATTCGTGCTTTCGAACCAATCCAATAAGCCGACTTCTGCGGTAATCGTCCTTATCCTGCGCCATACTTCGCGTAGACCGTTCCCAATTGAAAGTCTATCCCGTACTCATTTCAGGAACAATTACCTTACTGGACATTATAGCGGAACCTCGGCTGAAAGTGGAACCGTAGCGTGTGTGGCAGGCTAAAGATTTTATAAAGATCCGGCATTTGGATGACCTTTCTTTCAGGATGACATAAGATGACGGGTAGGAAACAGCCTTTTTGTCTATTCGACGATTGAGCGATGACTTGTTGTTGAGCGGGTAGTATATGGATCACCAGCCCATCCGGATACTTTATGTTTGCCACGACGGGGAACTGTACGGTTCTCAGCAGAGCTTGAATCTGTTGGTCAAATATTTGCCCAAGGAACGGTACCAGTGCTTTGTGTCCGTGGCCAGGCCGGGCGCGTTGGAGGCTGTCCTTCGTCATTACCCGAATGTGACTGTTTTGCGGCACCGTCGCTTGCAATGGGTCAAACACGATCCGCGTTCGTGCCTGCAACGGATTGGGGATATTCTGACTCTGGCTGCCACCGCGTTGCCCAGGGTTTGGTATCTGTTTAATACCATCCGACGGGAAAAAATAAACGTGGTCCACACCAATTCTTCCGTTTCTTTGGAAGGGGCGCTGGCTGCCGCTTTGGCGGGGATTCCGCACATCTGGCACATCCGTGAGATGTTCATGGAAAAAAGCCCAAAATTCCATTTGGTCTTGGGTTGTAAAATTACGCGGTGGCTGATTAATCACTTCTCAGATACCGTTATTTGCATTTCGGAAGCCGTCCGTAACCAGTTTGGTCCTTTTCTGGACCAAGACCCCGAACGCTTCCAGGTGGTGTATAACGCGCTGGAACTCAATGCATACCGCCCGCTGGTTCCGGGGAACGATCCTCAGCGGACCATCCTGCGCTCCCTGGCATTGAATGATCTGGGGCTGTCTGACACGCGGACCTTCCGGGTGGGCTATATTGGGCGGCTGTCGGAAGGCAAGGGCTTCCATGAACTGCTGGAGGCCGTGGCCATGCTGAAGCTTCGGGATATGAGCGTGGAAGTGCTGGTGGCTGGCAATTTTGTGGATGAGGCGTATAAAAAACGCATTCTGGATCGGGTTCAACAGGCAGGCCTGGAGGAAGAAGTCCATTTTCTAGGTTATCGGGATGATTTGACGCAGATTTACGAAGTGATTGACCTATTGGTCGTTCCTTCCCGCAATGAACCTTTTGGGCGAGTCGTAATTGAGGCCATGGCTAACGGGATTCCCTGTATTGCAACCCACTCCGGCGGCATTCCTGAAATCATTGATCAAGGCATGACGGGGCTTTTGTATCCACCGGGTGACGTCTACGCGCTGGCAGGGCTGATTGAAGAACTGGCAGTCGCGTTCTGGAAACTGGAAACAATTCGTCAAAACGCTAGACGAATGGTGGAGGAACGTTTTAACATTGACAATCAGATCAGGATCCTGGATGAATGCTATCAATCGGTGATTGCCCGCCATCAACTATGACCGTTCGCCCTATCCGTAGAATTCGGGTTGGTATGGTATTGGATCAACCCTTTCCACCGGACGCCCGCGTTGAGCGGGAGGCTGTTGCGCTGACAGAGGCGGGCTACGAAGTTCACCTGCTTTGTATGCTGCGTCCGGAAGACACCTTGCGGGATGAGTTTTATCGGGGTTTCTACATCCACCGGGTCGATCCCAACGCGGTGACCTGGGAGCTTCCCTTTTTGCGCCTGCAAACCCGTCTACCCTATAAGGGCCTGATCAAAAGCTATTTCTATAATTTCAAGAACATTGATACGACCTGGTACACCCTGATTGATCGCTTTGTGCAGAGCTACCAGCTCCATGTGCTGCATGTGCACGATTTGCGCCTGGTGACGACGGGCCTGGCCGTGACGGAAAAATATGGCGTTCGTCTGGTGGCGGACCTGCACGAAAATTACCCGGCATTGATGCAGATGATGAAGGGGCGGGATAATCCCAAGCGCGGGCTCAGGCAACGGCATCGCTGGGAAGCCGTGGAGGCGAATTGTGCCGAACGGGCGCATCAGGTGATCGTGGTGACCCAGGAAGCCAAGGAGCGTCTGGTGGCAAAAGGTGTGCCTGCCGGAAAGATCCTGGTGGTTGAAAACACTGTGGATGTGGAAAAGTTTATTGCCGCGCCCATCGATCCTGAAATTGTCCGGCAGTTTAAGCCCTACTTCCTGCTGTGTTACGTGGGGCATTTGAATGACATGCATCGGGGCATCCAGACCGTGATTGACGCACTGGCGATCATTCGGGATGAACTGCCGGAGGTGCATTTTGTGGGGGCGGGAGCGATTCGCGAACCCTACCGTCAAAAGCTGGAAGCGATGATTGCCAATGCCGGCCTGCACGGTCGGGTGCATTTTACCGGCTGGCTGGATGAGACGGAATTCAGTTCCTACATCGAAGCCAGCGATATTTGCCTGTGTCCGCATTTGGCGAATGATCACACCAATGCCACATTCCCGAACAAAGTGTATCTCTATCACCTGTTTAAAAAGCCGGTGATTGTAAGCAACGCCGTGCCGCTCCAGCGCTATGCGGAAGATACGCAGGGCGGGCTGGTGTTTGAGTCCGGTAACGCGCAAATGCTGGCGGATCGGCTACGGGAGCTGTATTATCAGCCCAATCTCCGCAAAGAACTTGCCTTCAATGGGCATCAGGCGGTGATGGAGCGATACAACTGGAAGCTGACAGCGCAGAATCTGGTCAGTGCCTACAACGCGCTCTGTGGTCGACGGTGGGCTCCAGTAGTTGCACCGCAACCAGTTTAAGCTTGTGGCTTAGTGTTTCGCTTCGCGCTTTAAGGCTTTGCTAGCAGCGCAAAGCGCGTTTTTTAGCAAGGTAACCTTAGCCTGCACTACTGAAGTCAAGGTTATACCGGCTTCCTTTGTTTAAAAGCACCATCCGCTGGATTTGATAGCTGATTTGCTCGAAGATTGGAGCCATTTCACCGATGGTTTGCGCAAAGTTGTAGGTTCCGCCGGGCGTCAGATCCGACATGGATGTTTTCAGGTAATCATCCAGATATCGGTTTCCTGTGGATTTATTGATTTTTTGACTCAGCAAACCTAGCGAGAACACCGTAATTTTTTTGCCTTTGGCGCCTGCATAGGTGCCTTCACCGATCGATTTGGACAAAGCGGCCAGGGATTTCATATCCGTTTTACCGACGGTTGGCTCACCATCTCCAACAAAGAAGATAATTCGACTGGTGAGGGTGGAATCGTTATAGAGTACGTCCGCGCCACGTTGCAATGCGTCATACATGTTGGTGTTTGTGGTGGCGCTGATCAGACCGGGGCCACTCCGGTTCAACCAGGTGAATTTTCGTCTCATGGCGAAGAACTGATTCTGGGAATCCGCGCTCTCCAATGGAACCACCTGGTTTGTTACGTTGCTGCCGAACGTGATAAAGCCCAGTTTTACGTTCTGATAGAGATCGGGGTTTGCTTCAATGGATGTCAGGAAACTGAGTAGGGATGACCGGGCGGCCTCAATTCTGGAAAAGTTCGAATCCAAAATCCCCCCCCAACCAGCGCCATTTCGACCGGTCAGTTTACATAACGCACGTACATGCGCTTTACCGGTATTGTTGCTTAATGACCAGAGCGAGTTGGTCCATAAAGCATCATTGTTTGCAGCGGTGTCACAGGCTCCTGCACCGTGGATATTGCTGCCAAGATAGCGATCGTCCCATTCCGTATCAGGCTCGTTGGTGGCTTTCAGGCTGACAATATCCAGGTTTTGGTTATTTCGGATATTTCCCATATTAATCGAGCTGGGTGATGGGTTATAACCGGTATCCGCAAAACGATATTTGAGATAGGGACTTGCTAGTCCGTTATAGCAGGCGGGGGTATTGTCTGTTTTGCCCCAGCACATGGAGCCGGAAGTGTCTAGAATAACGGCGATACCGGTTTTACCGACTTCATTTGTGATGCCGCCTTCGCTCCAATAGAATGAAGCGGGGAGCGACAGAAGCGGCGGCTGGCTGGGATCGCTCCATACGTTCAGGACCGCCGTGTAATAATGGTTTTTATCCGGCAAACCGGTTCCGGTGGTTTGATCCATGTTGCGGACTGTCCACTGGTAATAAAGAGACTGGTTGTAGTTTTTGCTTTCGCAAGGGCTTGCCGGCAGGTTGGCCCATTTGCCGGCAGTGGGGAACCCGGCCTTGGGGTCCGCCGGTTTGAATTGGGTATTTGTACTCTCACAGCCAAAGGTATAGGTGTAATCGGCGGCTAATGCCTTTTCAATCAAGGTATTTGCCAAAAGAATCTCCTTGGACTTTTGTCCAATGACCTGGACGGCGTTGCCTTGTTCCGTAGTCGGTCCTCCCAGCATTTTTACGACAGGCGCCAGAGCCAGGGAAATAATGACCATAACCATGCCAAGTTCCGCCAGGGACATACCCGCTTCTTTTATCAAGGAGCGCTTTCCAATCCGAATTCTGGATATTTCAGACGAGGCGAAACTCCAATGCATGGCTGAAATCCTTGTATTTGACGGATTCGTTTACTTCAATCGGAGGACGGTTTTATTCATGTCATTTCGGGATTTCCCCTTGAAACTTGAGATTTTGTTACAAAATATGATGCCAAACTTCAGTTTTTGGGGAAACGGTTCGATACCAGACCCAAGAAAGTAGGATGACGGATATACTGCCGGATAGGCGGTCAATTGGCTGAACTGCCGAAAACCGGACGGAAAGACAGGAAGGGTCCTCCGTGAGAACTGAAATGAGCATTCGTCATACGAACCCGACTGCTAACGGGCAAGGCGCGCTGGTTGCCATTGCTGTTACCATGCTGATCGCCTTGGTGCTGGGGGCGACATCCATGACGGGCTTAATGCAGATGAACAGCAAGCGGACCGTGGTGACCCGTCAGTCCTTACAAACGTATTACGTGGCTCAGGCTGGTATTCAGGAGGCGCTGGCAACACGCATGGTGCCCCGAAGCAATGCGTTGAACTTTATGAGTACGATGCCGGGTAAAGCGTATCCGTATTATTCCGCTTCCGGTTTGGTGTATGAAGATCCGGTCAACCGGAAAAAACTGATTGGGGTTTATCGTTATCTGATTGTGGGAGGCGATCCCTCCAAAAACGGTAAGGATCCCAATGGGAACTATTACAGCAGCACGGATATGACCGTTGGCAGCTCCAGCCCGAAACCCCGGTTGGTGACTTTTCAGACGAGTCCGCCGGATAGCCCGTTCTACGTGATTAGTAATGGAC
>DATNQC010000040.1:0-3063 GCA_036702885.1 Oculatellaceae cyanobacterium
AATGTATAGTGCAAAGCGCTTCCTTCCGAACGTAGAATTGTGGATTGCACCGGGATTATAGCAAAATCAAAGGCAGAATCGTCAAAATAATTGGCAACAGAGATTGGAAGACGTGTTTCGCCTTAGTAGATGGGGACTCAGGCGCGCCTCCAGCGGAAGCGACAGCCACGATGCGCTGCATTCGGTCTTCAAAGGAAAGTTCCGGTGAGGTGGAGTGAAAAATCTTGGTTTCCAGGCGATCCAGACGAGAGCCAAAGGGTTCCATAGGAAACTGCTGGCCGATCACCTGTTTTTCAATCTGCCCAATGGCCGCAATCATATCCGGTGTCGGTGCGCCAGCGCCGTAAGCCATTGGATCGCCAGGATTGACAGGATACGGTATATTACTACCCGGATAAGGCGGTGCGCTTTCGTACGTTCCAGAAGGCGATGTCGGGAACTGGCTTCCACCGGACGGATAACTATAGCCCCCTGGGATATATGCAATATTGGGCGGCGCGGAAGCCGGCACATCTCCCAGCACAACCAGGCGAAGGTTATCCACCCGATCCGCCAAGGAACCGTTTTGCGTCACGTTAAAAACTTGCTTTTCCAGCCTTGCCAAACGAGACGTAATATCCTCCTGCTGGAAGGTTTTCCCAAATACCTTTTGCTCCATTTGCGTCACCGTCGGGTAATCCGTTGCATCCGCAACCGGCTGTGACGACTGATTTCGACTACCATGACTAATAGTGCCTTGAGAAACGGGCTTAGGCGCCGGCTTTCCGGTCGTCTCACCTGACGTTGAAGCGACATCAGACGGCTTTGCCGTCGGAGACAGAGGCCCCAGACTATTTGGCGACAATACTTTCTGGATTTTCGCCAATCGGGCTTCCACAGAACCCGTTTGGGGCTGGCCAAATACCGTTTGCTCCAAGCGATTCAAGCGCGACTCTATGGGCTCTTGATCATAATGCACCGCAAAAAGCGCATCTTCCAATGCTTGTACCGTTTGAGCCTGGGAAGGAGCTGCCGCAGACACCGCTTTTGCCGGACTCAACATGAATACCAGCAGGATAAACAGCCATAAAATGGCTTGGGTCCATAAAAAACGACTTCGTTTCATCGGCTTACGCTCTTGTGCTGCTTAGACTGTTGCATAAAGGCTTATGTTCCAAACCCCTTCGTATCGGGGCATTACGCCCTTTTTACAGAATGCGGCGAATATTCGTTCGTTTCCGTAGGCTTCAGTTTCAATTGTAAAGCGTTTTAAGCAGGACTGGTAGTACCTGATGGGATGATTCCCAAAAAACGGCTACTCCCTGCTCAGGCTGATTCTATTGGCAGAAAGTCGGTGTCAGACAAATGGTTTCGCGCGACCATATGCGCTTCTCTCAGCACAAACACAATCCTGACCCGCCAGAGCTTCGCATTATGGTATGATTTGAAAAGGAAACCACACAAGACATAGGTGGGAAAGGCGCAATGGGTTTCTCAAAACAGGTCAGACGACTGCGTGGCAAGTATCAGATTGCCAAAGGCACCTTTGTAACCTGTTACCTGGATGTGTTGGAGGCGTCCGAAGAGAGGCTGCGGGCTTTTGTCAGCTTTAGCCGCTTGCCTGGCCCAACAGTGCCTATTGGAACCCGGATCTTTTTTAACTCGGAAGCCATTCCGGGGGCCCCTCTGGAAGCTGCATTCGCCGTTTATTCTATCGTCGTGCAAGGCATTGAGGAGGCTCAGGGGCAACCGTTATTGGTCTGTAGCCCTATTGATAAGGAAGTTCGTCCCAATCTTCGGACTACTGAGCGGAAACCCACCGAATTCCGGGTCACACTGCCGGGTAAAGCGGACGATTCCGTGTTTATCGCAAAAGAGGGCAACCTGAAGGGGTTGACGTTACACCACTCTTCCAAAAAAGTCATCCTAAGTCTGGCTTTGGGCCGCGTCTACGGGTTTAAGGTAGAACACAAAGGCAGCACCTTCACCTTACCGGGAGAAGTCCGCCACATTCGCTATGACTGGAAAACCTACGAGCATTGCATCGGCATCCACTTTCCCCAACTGCCTGAACAGGAAGAAGTGGTGTTGAATCGACTGTTGGATCCAACATATACCATTCCAATCGCCGAAAAACATACAGTAGATGCCTCTATCAGCAAAATTTCGGAAGCTGCAGAATAATCGCTTCCTCTTTATATAAGCATGTGAAATTTCTTTTTAAACTTTTGCTTAAATCATTTCTTTATTCTTAAAAAACTCCAGATAAAATCCAAAGCAGCTGAGCCTCTTTTTCCGTCACCGCATGAATACCTGATTTTTCGCAAAGGGGAAGTAGTGGCTCGTCTAATTGACAGACCATCCTCCAGAAAGGACGATACTGCTGGTCATTGGATGAGTCAGGGTTTGGTTGAACAATTGGAGTGATGGGATGAAGAAGTATGCTATCTTTCCGGCTTTCAGGGCTTTATCCGCTGTTTTTCTGATCATGTTGCTGAACGTTCCGTGCTTTCCCGCGCTTGCGCAGGAAACTCTTCGCTTGGCGTTCGCAGGCCACGGCGGAGAAACCCATCAGACCGCCAGAGGCGACTTCCCAACCTTGACCACACAACTGGGCATTCCGGTTTCGGATGATCAAAACAGTCTGAAAGTAGGCCCTGGAGGCCCACTGCTAATGGAGGATTTCCACTTCCGCGAAAAAATCTTTCACTTTGACCATGAGCGCATTCCGGAAAGGGTGGTCCATGCCCGCGGATATGGCGCCCATGGGTATTTCGAGTCGTATCAATCCCTGTCCCACATTACCAAGGCAGCTCCCTTCCAAAAAGCTGGAGAAAAAACACCCGTCTTCGTCCGGTTCTCAACCGTGGTGGGTAATAAAGGCTCCATGGATCTGGCGCGTGATGTGCGCGGCTTTGCCGTTAAATTTTATACCCAGGAAGGCAACTGGGATTTAGTTGGCAACAACATTCCCGTTTTTTTCATTCAGGACGGCATCAAATTTCCGGATCTCGTCCACGCTGCCAAGGATGAGCCGGATCGCGCCTTTCCTCAAGCTCAGACGGCACATGATAACTTTTGGGA
>DATNQC010000044.1:0-10108 GCA_036702885.1 Oculatellaceae cyanobacterium
CGATTGGTGATTATCAATCGTAATAAGTTTTCTGCACCTGGAGCCCCACCCATGAAAAGCATTGCAGCCACTTCAGGTGGCACACCAACGGCTTGGCTCAGTAGTAAAGTTCCTGCTAGAGGAACCCGTACAAATGCGCGCATTGAGGCTGAAAACCCGACGCGAGCCATCATTTCCTGCATCGAAAGCACAGTTGCGTAGACGCGTAATTTGTCTGGATCTGCAGCACTTAGTTTTTCTTTTGGAGATAGGTTCTTACCTCTTTCAGATTCAGGCAGGATGGTATCCGGGATATCAATGATTCCGGTTTTCATCAAATAAAGCGCAGTTGCCTGTAACTGTGGTAGAGTCGCCCTGATGTTAAAGGGAATAGAGAGGGCGGTTCCCCAAGCGCCTATTCCGGCGCCAACGCTTCGAATAAAAATGGACAAATCCTCTGCACTAACAGCGGAACTCGTGATTGGTGAGATTGCTATACCGGTGGTTGCACCTTTTGCGGCTGAAGAAATGGCACGTTTTGCAAAAATGCCGGCTTCTCCGGCTAATTCAAATTGCTGTCTCAGGATTTTCCACCAGTCGTTTGTACCGAATAAGGCCTCTTTGCTGAGCTCAATCCCGTTTGCGTCTAAATCGGATCGGAAGGCACCGAATTCTCCAAGGATATTATCCACCAGGTCAACAAGACCCAAAACACCCATGCGTGCAATAATGGCCCAAAAACCGCCCTCATGCAGCAAGGTATGCACCAGTAGTTCTCCACCAGAGCCGATAGCCATGCCCATACTCAGTGACGTAACAACCTCTTTAATATCGAGGCGTTCAAAATACTGCATTTTGGCCAGCTCAATGCCCACCATTTGACGTTTGAGAGGCTGCAGTTTTTCCTGCAAGTCCCGAGTTAGCTGGCGGTCGCCAGGAACCTGAATCTGGAAGATGTCCATCTTATCAATTGCATCCAGGATGGGCTTTACCGCTGGGGAAAGTGGACGGCCACACATGAGCGATAGTAAAACAGGGTAAGCTAATGTTTCATGGATAGGTTGCTTTTTGATTTTTCCGTTTTTCTGAGGAACTGCAATTTCACCATCAAATTGAAGAAGAGGGATTACTTTGTCTTCCAATAAGGCTTTTACTTCCTCAGGGTTGGACATTTTGAGGATGACTGGGCTGCCTGTTTCTGGCAATTGGATTTCTTTCGTCAATTGATCGAGCCATTCTTGGAAAGTGGCTTGCGGGCTTTTAACACCAATTTGTCCCGTGCTTTCAGCCGAAAAGTTCGGGTGTGAGCCTATATAACCAACGTAATACTGTTCTTTGAGTGGGAGCTGTTTGCCCGCCATAAGCAGCTTTGTCAATTGAAGTTGTAGATAGGCTTCTTCTATAGCTTTTTTGTCTGCATCACTCACAATTTTTGTCTTGCCGTCAAAGGGTGTTTCCTTATCTTGTAGACCGCGGAGATCTTCAAAAGTATCCAGGTTGAAAGGTTTTCTTCTCCAAGGGACTGGTTTTCCATCCGGGCCTTCAACATCTATAAACCAAGCCGGGTCTAGATAGTATTTTATTGGTCTGCCATCCCTACCACCTGCCAAGACAGGAGATATATTGCGCCGTTTTGTGATTTCAGGCAGCGGGTTATCCGGCCCTAGCCATTGTTCCCACTCTCGGAAAGAAATTCGCTGATACCAAGGAGACTGAAACGCATTTTCGTGAACAGCGCCTGCCTCGATTAAAGCTTTGGCAATTGCAGAAGCCTCAGGAATGGACAGTCGCTTTGGTTTTGGAGGGGTTACGATATCCTGCACGGTTGTGGGATCTATTAAGATGGAGAAATCACCTTTTCTAAGCCTTTGGGCAATGTGGTATTGCTTCCAGGCTGTTTCAATGACTTTGATATCAGACGAGGCCTTTTCATCTGAACCCTTTGCCCCTGGCAACTGTCGGGTATCAAGTATGTAGCTTTTCACTTTTCCTTTGGCAGTCTTGATAGTACCCATTTTTCCCTCCCGAGCGAGAGTCTGGAGGGGATTATTTTCTCCAAAGTATTCCTCCCACTCTTGGGCATCAATCCTTTGTACCTGGGCAAGCGGGGGGATTGCCTCTTCTTGAACGTTACCGTTTGCCAGCTGTATTTGAGCCAATTCCAAAGCGAAGCGCGGAGTTAGCTGAAGACAAGGTATCTTTTTTGTATCCTTTCCAAAGTATACCTGAGCTTGTGGCGTAGATAACGATTGGTTTTTGGGGGCACCTAGCGTTAGCTTGTCCTGGGATGAATTGATTGCTTGGTATTTAACTGGAGAAGAGGCGCCTGTATTTGTGAAACCAGGGGAAAGCAGCCAGCTAGAGGGAAAAAATGTATACACGCTATTGGCTCCATCAGTTATGTAGGCATGTCTTATATTGAATTTATAGAAAAATTACAATATACACTTGGATTTTGTTATATTTTCTTTGCAGGATAGGTGAGAGGATTTTTAAAAGAGCACCGGGGGATATTCTCGTACGCCCAAGTCTGCATTACTTTTTAGTAGTTACAAAGTCCCTAAAGTACTCTTGTTGACCCGCATTTCCATAGGACTTATTAAACCTTTGCAGGAAGAATAACCCAAAGAGGGCTCCTGCGGCAGTGAGTCCCAGATGGGTTGGGCTTTTAAATGGGAAGCTCAACATTTTTCCTAGCCCTTTGGCGGTTGATTGCAGCAGTTTGCCGGAACTCCTCTGCATTTGACTCTTGAAACTACTGGGAATGCGGATATTATTTCTCACAAAGCGACCGCTTGCCCGCATGCCGTTTTTAATGTTTCTAAAGCCAAGAAGACCGACCACACCGCCTACCATCATGGTAATTGGCAGGAGATTGGGTAGGAATACATCATTTACATAGCTATTCACCCTGATTTTTAAGCTCTCCCACTGCATACGCAGGTTCATTGGACCATATAACATGAATCGCTTGAACTTGTGCGCCTGTTGGTCCATCCAGGGGTGGCCTGAATATTTCCCCCAGCCATATGCCATGTCTTCATATTGAGCCTTGATATGATGCGCGGAGATAGCACCTTTCCGCTTGAGGCGGGTTCCATTGATGCTATCCTTGCACATGGCGTAACCACCGAAAATTGCCAGCGCGCTCAGTAGCACTCTTGCGGGAGTGCTGATTGCCGCTTTTCTGACAACATGAGTGGTTGCAGATGTCGTTGACGCGCCAACGGGTCTGCCAAAATTCGTAGCCCCCGCTTTGGTTCCGCATTTTGCAGCTTGGGAAGGCGTCGAGAATTGAGGTCCATGAATTGAATGGCTCATTACCTAATGCCCTCCTGAATATTCAGATTTTGGCCTACTTGGTCTGAAAGGGGCGCTTGCGCTGTTGCCGGACTCACCATATTCAACTGGCTGCCACTAGGCGGCATTGGATTGGTGGGAATGGCAGGTGGAGCAGTCTGTATGCTGGTTGAGGGCGACGTATTGCCGGTTAACGACTGCGGTATGTCTGGCAAAGCCTCGTTAGTGGGACTGGCTTGCGAAGGTATGGGCGTATCGGATACGCCTTCAGCAGACATCACCCCTGGCGCAATACCGGCTACTTGCATCGCTGCTTGATTGTTGTCCCCAGCTTGCGGGGAAAATGCTTTTTCCTGCGTCTGCTGAGCCGGGTTGTTCAGTTGACTTAGGATTCCTGTTGCAGCGCTGGCTTCGCCAGTATCTGGCATGAGAGAGCCCGGATCGGGCTTGCTATTGGCCAACTCTTGCAGTTTGCCAACTGTATAGCTGCTCGGATTTTTTAACAAGCCCAATTGGAGAATCATTTCGCCCATTGTTCGGACCATTTCGTTTGGATCAGCCATGATTTTATCCATAAATGCATCCAGCGTGGGCTTGTAAGTTGGATCGTTCGCCAGTTCCGGGTTTTTCTCCAGGATCTTCATCAGGTCGGCTGCCGCCTCCATGCGGATGTTGGCGGCTGAAGGCCCTGTTACTGTGTTCAGGCGATCGTTTAGATCTTTGACAACCTGATCGTTCAATGGCCCTTCCAGTTTGACAGGCGCCTGTTCCTTTCTGGGTACGGGAGCCCGCTGTTGAGGCGCAGGTTGTGGTTGAGTAGCCGGTTGCTGCTGGACTGGCGGTGAAGTTGGAGGTTGAAACGTTTGTGGTGGTTGTGCTTTAGGAAACTGCGCATAAACGTAAGGTGCCACCATATGCGGTGGTGGAATTTCAGGCGGTGTGGTTGCCGATAATACACTGGAACCAGTGGGCTGTAAATTGTTGCCGGTCGCCAGCAATGCAGACGGTGGCGGTAGTGGCGGCAAGTTCACCGCAGAAATTGGCGTTGTGAAATCCCTGACAGGTGCTGACTGGTTTAAAAATGGCGGTGGCGGCAGGGGGGGCATTTGCACCATGCCTTGCCCAGCGTTTGCTGCGGGGAATCCAGCCGCTTGGGTATACGAAGGCGCTGGCAGAGCTGTTTCCTGCCCCCCTGCAAGCCCATTCATGTTGGAGCCGGCTACAACGCCTGGCATCAGCATGCTCATTTGGTGACGATCCCCTTACGGCCGTTCGGCCTATTGCATCCCCTTGTACATGAGTATAAAAACACTCAATAGTATAAAATCAATAATCTGCTTTTTTGTGCTACTTTCAGCGGAAATTGGCCCGAATGCCACGACTCTGACAGGGTTTCCAATGTGAGTCTGTCTGGACACTTCCGGAATGAGTCGGTTGTTTCATGCAATACGAAGGGCTTTACGGAGAGCAACTTTGCTCTTTCCACGTCCAAAGGCGAACGCCGTTTCCTTTCTCTCCAAAAAAGACCCGACCATCCCCTGCAACCCGTAGAGACAGATACCCAGGATAGGCCGCATTCGTAACCAATGTGGAAAGGCCTACACCTTCTTTCCAGGTCCAAAGGCTGCCATTGGCGGCATTGGTTCCAAAAAACACCCGTCCATCGGGCCGAACTACCAATGCTTTATCTCCTACACCTGCAATACCAGATACCAATGTGGATAAAACTCCATTTTTCCAGGTCACGACCGCATCCGAAGTTTTTGGTTTGCCAAAAACCCTACCGTCGTCACTGACGCCCCACTCGCTAAAATAGTCGGATGCCAAATACCGTGTGGTGGTGCCAGATGAAGAATTCCAGACAAAACCCGGGAGAAAGGCCTGATAATTCGCTGCTGTCCCTAGGAAAAAGGCATCGTTAATGTCATGGGCTGAATCAGGGCCCCCACAAAGTTGGTCAATGCCGGAACCGCTGGCAATAGTGGTCAGGGTGCCGTCAGGTTTTCGCATTCGACACTGATCGGCCGTGGTGTCCCAGTTTTTCCCAGCGTAGAAAATACGATCTTCAAAGGGGGATATGCCTGGAATATGTATCACGTGCGTATAAGAATCAAAGTTGTTGATAGTCAACGGACTTCCGGGCATCCATGTCCAAATCCTGCCAGGGTCATTGCCTGCTTGAAAAGCAATGCGGCCGTTAGGTGCGATTTTGAGGTCATCGATGTAAGCGTGATGATTAGCGATTTTAACAGTTGTTCCTTCCAGCCAGTAATAAACTTCTGCCAGCCAGGAAGGAGATGTTGTGATCTTGGCGAAATAAATATGTCCACCTGGTCCGATGCCATAAACGCCCCAACTGCCTACTGTAGCGCTAGTAGCTAAAACGGTGCTTAGGCCTACACCTTCTTTCCAGGTCCATATGGTTCCCCGACCGCCATTGCCCCAGTAGTGAGATTCACTCCAAGTGACGCGGCCATCAGGCGCGAGATAGACAAAGCTATTGTAATCATGCGCGGGGGCAACGCTGTAGTTTGTAGATGCAACCAGTGTGCTGAGTCCTGTATCAGCCTTCCAGGTCCAGAAACTGCCCGGGGCTGCATCTTCACCAAAGAAGACTCGCCCGTCTTGAGTGACGGCCATTGTGTTGTAACCAGGTTTGCTTTCATTGGTCACAATGGTGCTGAGCCCGGTATCCGGGTGCCAGGTCCAGAATTTGCCGGGACTGGAATCTTCTCCAAAGAAGACTCTGCCACTTGCATCGGCCATCACAAACGGATACGGATCAACATACTGCAAGACCCGATACGGGTTATTCATTCTCCGGTCGGAAAGGATTAATTGGAGCGCTTCCGGACAGTGCTTTAGCTGTACCCAGCGGTGTAGCTTGATATCAATGCCGTTTTCTCTTGCGCGACCAACCAGATGGTAAAAACTGCCTTTTCTTTCAGCGAGATAAGCGCTGATAATGACCGGAGAAGTGGTAGAGCCGCCATCCGGGTTATCTAAAGTTAGTGACTGATTAGTGATTGCTCCGCTGCCACCCTCGGCAAACCAGCTTTCTGCTTGGTTGGGCGTACCTTGACCATTCAGATAATTGGCGATTTTTGTGTTCAAACGGTTAATTGCTGTCTCTGCACCTCTCCGGACAGCCGTGTGTCGGGTAAAAAGGGTCGCTTCCTGCCCCATTCCACGTGTAGCGACAGTGCTGACAATCGCTACTTCCAGCGAAAGCAGCATAATGGTGACTAACGTTAGTAGTAACGCCATACCTCGGCGATGAGAACGCTCTACCCGCATTACATCCTTTCTGTCGGATGTATTACCAACTCAGAATAAGATATCCCTATTAACATGATAGCAAAAAGCTGCAAAAAAATGAGCCTGTATTGGAAAACTGAAAGTCGGAATGAAGTTATTTTGTATTATTGAGACTGGACTCAAGGCTGTTGAATTATAAAAATTACAAATGTAGTGATTTTGAATTTTGAAAAAATCCGGTCAGTTCGGATGGTGAGGCGCAATTATGGTATGCAGCTTTGCTCTTTCCAGGTCCAAAAGCGGACGCCGTCTCCTTTTTCTCCAAAAAAAGCTCGCCCATCCGTTGAAATCTTCAAGGACAGATAACCCGGATAGGCTGCATTTGTGATGATAGTTGAAAGTCCCTGACCTTCTTTCCAAGTCCATAAGTTGCCATTCGCTGAATTGGTGCCAAAAAACACTCGCCCATTTGAGTGGACAACTAAGGCTTTGTCTCCAACCCCTGGTATTCCAGATACTAATGTGGATAGAACGCCATTTTTCCAAGTAACCACTGCGTCTTCATCCTTTGGACGCCCAAAAACCCTACCGTCGTCACTGACTCCCCATTCGCTAAAGTAATTGGATGCAAGGTATCGCGTTGTCAGCCCGGTGGAAGAATCCCACACAAAGCCAGGCAAGAAGGCTTGATAATGGGATGCAGAACCAAGAAAAAATGCATCATTGATATCGCGATCGGGGTCTGCGCTACCGCAAAGTTGATCGACATCCATGCCGCTTGCAATGGTGCTTAATGTGCCATCCGAGTTGCGGATCCGGCATTGGTCGTTGTTGGTGCTGTAATTGTAACCAGAATAAAAAATGCGATCATCAAAGGGAGAAATACCGGCAATATTGAATTCATTGGTAAAGGTGTCAAAATAAGTGACTGTGAGTGGACTACCCGGCTTCCAGGTCCAGAGCCGGCTGGGGGCGTTGTCCGCCAGAAATGCTACTCGCCCGCTGGAAGAAGTTTTTAAATTATCAATAAAGGCTGGATACCCTCCGCTATCGCCGGCTACAAGGGTTGTGGTGCCATTTAGCCAGTAGCGAACATCAATTTGCCACCAGGGAGCAACTCCCAGGTGAGTAATCTTAGCAAAATAAATGTGTCCGCCGGGGCCAATGCCACGTACCCCACGAGTGCCTGTCGTAAAAGACGGTGCTTAAACCCACCCCTTCTTTCCATGTCCAGATGGCTCCCCAAAGGTCGTTCCATTCATGGGATTCGCTCCAGACAACACGGCCGTCACTGGCGACATGGACAAAAGTGGTATTGACAGTAGATGGGGCGACACTATGGCTAATGTTATTTACAAGCGTACTTAGCCCCGTATCAGCCTTCCAGGTCCAGAAACTGCCATTGGTTGTGTCTTCGCCAAAGAAGACGCGCCCGTCCGGAGCGACGGCCATTGTGTTAAAGCCTGGCTTGCTCTCGTTGGTCACAATGGTGCTGAGTCCGGTATACGGGTGCCAGGTCCAGAATTTGCCCGGAGCGACATCTTCCCCAAAAAAGACCCGTCCGGTGGAATCCGTCATCACAAACGGATACGGATCGGTATAGTACTGAACCCGAAACGGGTTATTCATTCTACGATCAGATAGAATCAACTGAAGCGGATTGGGACAATAAAGCAGCTCTACCCAGCGGTGTAGCTTGATATCAATGCCATTCTCCCTGGCGCGGCTGACCAAGTGGTAAAAGTTGCCTTTTCTTTCGGCGAGATAAGCGCTGATAACGACCGGCGAAGTGGTTGATCCCCCATCCGGGTTATCTAAAGTCAGTGATTGGCTGTCGATCGATCCGCCACCTCCTTCGGCGAACCAGGTGTCTGCCTGGTTGGGCGTCCCTTGTCCGTTCAGATAGTCAGCCATTTTTGTGTTTAGACGTGTTAAGGCGGTTTCCGCCCCTCGTCGAACAGCCATATATCGGGTGAATAGGGTAGCCTCTTCTCCCATTCCCCGCGTGGCGACCACACTGATAATAGCCACTTCCAGTGAAAGCAGCATAATCGTGATCAAGGTCAGCAGTAACGCCATGCCTCGGTGCCTAAAACGCTTTACCCGCATGACATCCTTTTTCCTAGTGGGGATGGGGGCAATATTCGGAAGTAATTCGGAAGACGATGACCTTATACTGGAATAAAACAAACTTACTCCCTACTACGAATGATAGCAAATTTTGGGGGAAATTGTGATCCAGTCTCGTTATCTTCACCCCTGACTGGTGACTGTGCCTAGCCTTCTTGATAGAATAGGAGCTACTCTTGAGTTTGGCTTGTTGAGGTTAACACTCCGCAATATTTTCTGGCGAATGCGGCGTGTTCCGGATAGCTTAGCTACAGATGTAGCAATTCTGGATTCTGGGAGATTGCTTCGATGGTAAACGTTCTGGTTGTGGATGACGATCCGGAAATTATTGACCTGCTACGTCTGGATTTGGAACTGATGGGCTTTAATGTGGATTCCGCCACGGACGGGTTTAACGCGCTGAAAAAAGCTGAGGCGAAGCTATACGACTTGATTGTTCTTGATGTGATGATGCCCAAGCTGGATGGCTTTGAGGTTTGCAAACGGATTCGCGCAAACCGCATGTCTGCTGCGGTGCCGATTATCCTGTTGACGGCTAAAGGCACGATTGAAGACAAGATCCGTGGCTTCAATGCTGGCGCGGATGACTATTTGGTGAAGCCATTCGAGTTTCAGGAGCTGATGGTGCGGATGCGGGCGTTGTTTCGCCGTACCGGCACTCTCAATAAAGAGAATTCCTCCGCCAAAAAAGATGAAGTTTTGTCGGCTGGAGATCTCAAACTCATTCCCTCCTCGCTGGAAGTGGTATTGCGTGGCCGGCTGATTAAGCTGACTCCGACCGAGTTTGAAATTCTCTATTGCCTCATGCAGCATGTTGGGCAGGCTGTTTCCCTGGCAACCATTCTTCAAGAGGTTTGGGGTTACGATGCCGACGAGGATGTACGGATGCTTCGGGTCCATATCGGGGGGCTTCGGCAAAAGATTGAAGACGATCACAAGCATCCACGCTATCTTCAAACGGTGACCAATGTGGGATATCGCTTAAATCCGACCATGGAAGCCGTGCCAAGCCATACCTGAGGAGACAATTGCTTATGACGCCTCCGGTGGTTACCCTATCCCCTGATTACAAGGAGCCTGTACAGGGATGATTCGGTTCAGCATGCCCAAATTGCGGATCTATCAGCAGATTCTGATTGGCTTTGGGCTGATTGTAACCCTGCCGCTTCTGGGTGTTTCGGTCATTATCCACAACATTAACCAGCAAGCCCTTAAAAAGGAGCTAGGGCGCTTTACGGAACATACCGCAGAAGCGCTTTATAAGGACTTCGCTACGGAAATGTCCTGGCAAAAGCAGCAGGCCCGGACGATGGCGCAGCTTTTGGCGCAGGATTTGCCCAAAGAAGGTTTTGTGAATGCTGCAAAGCGTATTATTGCCCTGAATGACGAGATTGATGCGGTGGGGCTTTACGGGGCGGATGGGCATTCCATGCAGCAGGCC
>DATNQC010000063.1:0-2336 GCA_036702885.1 Oculatellaceae cyanobacterium
AAAGGCCCAGCTTTACCACATGAATGCCTTCGCTAGTCAGTCCCTCGATGAGGGCATCCGCAAATTCCGGGGAGTGCAGGCGCGCATCCCGACCCACGCTCACCCAAAGCGGCGCATCCGATGCATCCCGCTTTTCCAGTAAAAACTGTGCAAATGCCTTGCCAAGACGCCGATAGGTTTCGGCATTGAAGGTTTCTCCGACCACCGCGCGGATATCATAGACGCCCCACATGGATTTTTTCGGGCTGCTTTGGGTTTGAGTCGGAATTTCAACTGAAGTCATGGCCAATTTCCCTGTTGAGTAAACAGGCGCATTATAGCAAGTCATAAGCCGCTCGCAAGCGGCCCTTGACGCAGCAGACGGCAGAAAAAGGGTAAATCCTGCAAAATGTAGCGTTTGAACAATCGGGTGGGGTTGCAAATCAGGCGAAATAGCCACTCAAAGCCCAAACGGCCAAGCCAGCGAGGGGCTTTTTTCTGAACCCCTGCAATAAAGTCGATGGAAGCGCCGCAAGGGATGAGGATGGTTGGATTGATGCGTTCGTAGTTCCGGTAAAGCCAAAGTTCCTGTTTGGGAGCCCCCAATGCAACGAACAAAATATCTGCGCTCGAACGATTAATTCGCGCCAGAATGGCTTCGTTCAAGTCGGGTTGAAATAATTCCTGAGGGGAGGGCGCATAGGTTCCCACAATTTGAATGTTTGGGAAAGTCTGTTCCAGACGGCTTTTTGCCTTCTCTGCAACCCCGGGCGCAGCGCCCAGCATAAAAATGCGATAACCTTTCTCATGGGAGCGTCGGCATAGATCATAGACGATATCGCAACCGGGGAGCCGTTCCGGCAAGGGGTGGATGCTGGCTGTCATCCTGCCCCATAGCCTGGAAAGCCATACAATCGGCATGCCATCTGCAAAAATAAGCTCCGCGCTTTTGAGCGCTTCGGCGTAAAGCGGTTGTTCATGCGCCAGACGCAAAATATTGAGATTGAGCGTCACGCAAAACGTTTTGGCGTTTGTCGCAATACGTTGCTCTAAATAAGCGAGCAATTGCCGGTATCCCAGGCAGGCCAGCGGCAGGCCGCAAAGATAAGACGCTTTGAATGGAAACGTCAAAATATCGGGCGATGAGGGAAGAGTAGCCCCTCTACAAGTGTGTTTCAGTAGAACCATTAAGCCCACTTTCGGTACGTTGGAAAATGATAATTCGAATTAAGAACCGGGCCGCTTCAGTTTACCGCTGTTCTGCTTTAATTTTCAAGCAAAATAAAGCGACGTGAATTTTGGACTGATAAAAGCGCCATAGACTGATTCAATGGGGTGTTATTGTGATGGCTGGGCGTGCATTGCGGTATAAACTGTTGAGTATGGCAGCGGAATGGATGCGACACGATGCCCTCCGGTAAAACCCACGATTGGGCGACGAATTTATGCCTGCTCCCGGTGTTTGGGCTGAGCTGGCTTTGGACCCATGCGGATTTTCAGTCGGCGTTCCTGATTACGGCAGGCGCCTGGGTGGGAGGCTATCTGCTGAGTCCGGATCTCGACACCCGGAGCCGTCCATTTTACCGATGGGGTTGCTTGCGGTTTATTTGGTGGCCTTACCAGTGGGCGTTCCGGCACCGTTCCGAATGGACGCATGGGCTTTGGTTTGCGCCCTGGCTCCGGTTGTTTTATTTGTGCGCTGTCCTGTCACTGCTTTACTTTGGGCTTGTGTGGGCCTTGCAGGCTTGGCTGGGCTTGCCTGCCAATTTATCCGATGCGAGGCGTGGGCTGTTAACCTTTGTAAACTTGCACACCCATCAGATTTTTCTCCTGGGCGTCGGCATTTGGATAGGCGGATTGGTCCATGTGGCTCTAGACAGGCTTGTTTCTGCTTTCAAACGGCGCCGATGAATCGCTAAAACCGTGATGGAACAACGGCAACTTACCTTCAACTTGCCACTGTAGCGTATAATAAGAGATATTCCTTACATTTTTTGAAGGATCCCTGAATGAGAGCGAAAGCGTTTTGGTTGGTGTTAGTGGCGTTGGGACTGGGTACGAAGCGGCATTGGCATATTTTGGTCGCCATCCTGCTTGGTGTTCTGGCGGGCGTGTACATGCGCTATCCCAGCTCTCCGGCGGAACCTGATCAGTTCTGGTTTGTGCACCAGTTCTTCGATATCATTGGCCAGCTTTTCATCCGCCTGATTTCCATGGTGGTGGTGCCCCTGGTGGTCAGCTCTCTGATTGTGGGTGTGGCCTCCTTGGGAGACTCCCGCCAACTGGGCCGTATGGGCGGGAAGGTCTTGGGCTACTTTTTGTTCCTGATGGCGCTGAGTGCGGTGCTGGGCGCAGGG
>DATNQC010000095.1:0-3228 GCA_036702885.1 Oculatellaceae cyanobacterium
ATGTTCAGACTCCCCGATCAATGCTCCCCCAATAAGAATATCTATCCGCTGTCCATTTTTTCGGATGCATTGTTTTTCAAATGGCGCAAAGGCTCTTTTTTCCCGAAGCGCTTCAATGGCTTGAACATCCCGGTTATAAAATTCGGATGGGGTCAGAGTCCGCCAGCGGACTTTTCCGGCAGCGACTTCCTCGCGGGAGTAGCCAATCAAGTCCAAAAATGCATCGTTTGCGTCGGTAATCACGGCATCATAGGTATCTTCTTCCAGCCTCCAGAAACAAATGCCGATCATATTGGATTCGGATACTTCCCTGAATCGGGATTCGGATTCGCTGAGCTGGGCAAACAACTGCGCCTGATAGATGGCGATGGCGGTCTGATCAGCAATACTCTTGATCATCTCCCGATCATCGTCATTCCAACTGCGCTTTTCCTTGACCTGCTGGATGAACAAAATCGCAAAGCATTGATTTTGCAGGATGATGGGGCAACTTAAACCTGCCTGAACCCGTAATTCCCGTAACAGCCCACGGGTTTCTTCCGACAGCACTGGAAATTTCAGGTCAAAACTAATGGGTTGCTTCTGATCGCAAACGTGTTCCAACAACCAGTTGAAGTCCTTGGCCTTGCGCCATTTGGAATCAATCAACTCTATCAGGCTTGGGATATCTTCCGAGACTCGATACTCTTTGATCGGAGGGATCAGATCCTTTTTTTGCGGATCGTAACGGGCGATGACGCAACGATCAACCTTCAGAATCTTGCCCAGCTCCGTTGTGATTTTCTGGAAAATTTCGCCCAAGTCCAACGTAATACTGGGAATGGCCTGAATGATGTTGTAAATCAACTCCTGCCGCTTGACCCAGTTTTCCTGCAATTGGCGGTCGTATAGACTCACCTCATCGTAATAATGCGTTTGCCGCAGCAGAATGGTTTCCGTTAACAAAGCCAGAATCAAAACAAAGAGGTTGGACGTGACAATGAATTGCGCGGTTAAGTCTGCGTTTTCCGGGGTCGATAGCTTGTAAAGCTGATACGCATCATGGCTTCCCTTGAACAGGATGAGCAATCCCCCGGTCAAAGCAATAAACGCCATCCAGCGGCTTTTCTTGTATTCCGATACAAACGGATAGGCCAATCCACGGAATGGAATGGTGCCAATCAGCAATGTGACGCTGATACAGATGGCCGCCAAAATGAACGAATCCGGCAACTGGGAGTTATAGATGGCCGGCATGTTCTGCCAATAGGTCATCAGGACCAACAGGTTCAGGTTGAGAATGATCAGCGCCGGAATATTGATGAGAAAGACAATCAACTCTTCAGATCGCTTACAGGTCAGGTAGATATACAAAGAGAACGATGCCAATAGCAGCGTCAGGATGCTGATAATCGGGGGGATTTCCGGATATTTGACAATCCAGAGCTCCAAAAGATTAAATTGCGTCCTCATCAGGTTGATGCTGAGGAAGTAAATGCCAATCATGGCCGGGCATATGAGCGAGGCATATCGAATGGGCCACAACCATTTGGGAAGTTCATCATAACGCCTGCTTTCCAGGATGGTCTTGAGAGCAATCCCCATGGAAAACAAACCTACCCCGATGGAAACTGGTAATGCCGATGGCTGTGGCTCACCACTCAACTGCTTGAGGATTGTCCAAAGCCCAACACCGGAAACAATCGCGCTGAAAAACAGGATGAGATTATCCCTTTTGAGCAACGTTCGCCAAGGAATTTTTTTTAAAAATCCTGATCCTGTCTTGACCAGGGCCGCTTGTGTATCCAGTGCCATCGTCGGTTTGCGCCCCTCACCTTCAGTGGCAGAAATGGAAACCGGTTGCTCACTTCATTCTATCGGAGGAGTCTAAACGTTGATATAACCTGAATGGTTACTTGTTTTCCGTCAAGTGAGCAGCTTAAAAGGCTCAACGGTTGAACATTAGCTGATTTATCAATTGATTTGAATGGCGTGGTCCTGGAATATAAGAATTATCCCCTAAAAATACCGTCCCGTTACAAGATACACAGGGGAATTCCAGTTTTAACGCTGGTGTTTTACGGCGTTTTCTGGCTTTCACAAGGAAAAAATCCGCTAAACAGGGGGACTTTGTATGGCGGAAACAGTCAACCATTCGATTGAAAACATTTCGGTTCGGATTCCGTGCGGACGAGAAACCCTCCTGGGAGACTTGGCCGTGCCGCAAGGGGCAAAGGGGTTAGTTCTTTTTGTGCATGGGAGCGGAAGCAGCAGACTAAGCCCCAGGAATCGCTATGTTGCCGACTTTTTGAACCGGGCCGGACTTGGAACTTTGCTGTTTGATTTACTGACGCAAGAGGAAGAGCGAATCGACATTCTGACCCGTGAACTCCGTTTTGATATTGTTCTGTTGGCGGATCGCCTGGGTGAAGCCACTCGCTGGGTGCGCCAGCAGTCTGAACTGAAGTATTTGAAGCTTGGCTACTTTGGGGCCAGCACTGGCGCAGCTGCCGCCTTATTGGAAGCATCCCGGCATGCCACCCAGGTGGATGCCATTGTGTCCCGTGGCGGCCGTCCTGATTTGGTTGGCGCTGCATTGCGGAATGTTGCAGTTCCCACGCTGCTGATTGTGGGTGGCGCCGATTATCAGGTGATTCAACTGAATAAGCAGGCGCTTCAGCAATTGTGCTGTGAAAAAGAACTGCTGATCATTCCGGGGGCAACCCATCTGTTCGAGGAAAGCGGCGCTCTGGAGGAGGTAGCCAGAGCTTCTGCAAGCTGGTTTATCCGTTTTTTCGGAAATGCGCAATCAGAACCGGCAAGCCGTTAAAGGAGTCAGCACTATGTTTATGCGCAGTATTCCGCTCTTCAATCTGTTTGGTTTCCAGGTCCGGCTGGATCCCAGTTGGTTGTTTTTGGCCTTTCTGCTAGTGTGGGCGCTCTCGCAAGGCATGTTTCCCTATTTTTACCCTGGTTTGTCAAGCGCCGTTTATTTTTGGATGGGGATTATCAGCGTTATCGGACTTTTTGGCTGCATTGTCCTACACGAGTTTGGGCATGCCTGGGTGGCTCAGCGCTTTGGACTCCCGATGCGAGGCATCACCCTGTTTCTGTTTGGCGGTGTCGCGGAAATGGGCGATGAATCTCCCAGTCCCAAGGCTGAATTATGGATGGCTTTGGCAGGCCCAGCGGTGAGTGTCCTGTTACTGCTGATTTTCCTGGGGCTTTCCACAATAGGAGATGCTCATG
>DATNQC010000119.1:0-5698 GCA_036702885.1 Oculatellaceae cyanobacterium
CGCTAGCGGTGCGGCACGCTTCCATAACAGCAAGGATGTGCTTGTCCACGCCTCCGATATGCATGAAGGCGCGCTCAACATTAAGACGGCAGCCGGAAAACACATCACGCTGTATGGCAACGTCAACGCCTACGACCTTCACCTGGATTCGGGTGACAATATCTGGCAAAACGCTGGCCTCTTAACGGCAACCAACCTGTATCTCAATGCAGGCAGCCTGAACGGAACGATCGCAACAGATGCGAATCCGCTCAAAGTCGATGCCACCAACTTGCGCTGGGCTCAAGCAGGTGGAGACATCTATGTGGATGACGTTGCCAACGGCATTAGCGTTCTTAAAAACAGCTATTCTAGCAACGGCACCTTCCGCTTAAGAGCACTGAAGGGTGGCAACCTCAATGTTTCTGACAACATGTCTGCTGGAAACAACCTGATTCTGGTAGCACGGGATGGCGGTAGCATTACCAACAATGCAACGCTCAAAGCTAGCAACACATTGCGTCTCCGTGTGACTGATAACGGCAACATCCAGGGTAATGGCGTCTTTACCGCAAACCGCCTGACCCTAGAGCTTGAAAAGGGCAACGCAACCCAAACCGGTCTGGCTGAAGGCCTGGCGCTGGTGACCCAAGTGAACCAGCTGTCGGCCAACAACGCAGTTAGCAATACTGGTACAGTTCGCCTCCTGAACGATCGCCAGCTCGTCATTCTGGATTCCGACATGCATCTTGGCACGCTGGATGTAACGAACACGGCCGGAGACATCGGCCTCAACGGACATGTCAACGCAGTCAACGTCAAGCTGGATGCTCAAGCCGGTAACATTCGGCAGAAAGACCATATGATGCTGACTGCAGCCAATGCGAACCTGCATGCACACGGCCACATTGACCGCATTGGCGGACAAGCGCTTCAGATGAACGTTGAAAACCTCACCGCCAATGCGGATACCGGAAGCGTTAACCTGCAAGATTCAGACGACGTCAACGTGGTGGGTAACAACTCCGCCAAACAGGATTACCAGTTAACAGCAAGCCATGGCATCCAAGTTAACGGCAATATCACCAACGATTCGGGTCAAATCTCCTTGTCCACAACAATCTCCGGTGATGTTGTGAACAATGGCGAGATCGTTTCCAAAAACGGCTCCATTGCCTTGAATGCTCGTCAGGACGTAAGGAACAACAACCTGATCAACGCGAAAAACGGTGACCTGCTTGTGACTGCGAAGAACGACGTCTATAACGAAGCCGGCGCCGAAATGAGCGCAGCCAATACGGTTGATATTAACGCCGGTAACAATATTGTGAACGCTGGCCTCATCGACCCTGCACTGGTGAAGCTGGATGCAGGAAATGATATCGTCATCACCTCCACCGGCCTCGTAATTGGCGACAATATCGAGTTCAGCGCCGGGGATGACATCCATATCTCCGGTCGGGTTGGCACCAATAGCAGCAATTCCATCAGACTGTTTGCTGGAGATGTCGTCAATGTCAATGACAGCGGCATTCTTCGCGGCAACGCTATTGGTATAACCGGTGATGACCTCAACATCTGGGGTCGTATCGGCAACCGCAATACCAACCGGACTGGCTTGTTCGCCCGTGATGACATCAATGTCTTTGCTAACGGCAGAGTCCGGGGTAACGTCATCTTCGGTGCAGCTACGGACGACATCAACGTCTGGGGCCGCGTCGGCAACCGCAATACCAACCGGACTGGCTTGTTCGCCGGTGATGACATCAATGTCTTTGCTAACGGCAGAGTCCGGGGTAATGAAATCAGCCTGGGCGCTGATGACGACGTCAACAACGCTGGCAGCATCTTGGGTAAAACCATCACTGTCAAAGCGGGTGAGGACATCGTAAACAGCGGCGTGATTAACGCTGGTAACGATGCCGGAAACACTTCCGTCACACTGGATGCAGGTCGTCACCTGACGGTCACCACCACCGGCGTTGTCTTCGGGGATCAAATCCAAGGCAAGGCAGGAAACAACATCACTGTTGAAGCTGGTGGTCAAATCGGCAACGCTCAAACCCTGCTGGCCAACCTAGATGCTGGAAACAACGTCAACGTTGAATCCACGGAGCTGGGTGACTGCTGCGATCCTAATGGCCCGACCGCCGATCAGGCTGGACGCGTCTTCGGCGGAACCATCAAAATCAGCGCAGGCAATGACGTGACGGTGGATGGCTACGTTGGTGATGGACGTCCCGCTAGCGAGACCAATGTGACGGCAACCAATAATAATATTGGTGGACGCGGTCTGTTTAGCGGCAACACCGTGAAGCTGACCAGCAGCAATGGCGACATTGGCAGCGCTGCACAACACGTACGGACCGCAGCCAACCTGCTGGCTCTGAACGCAGCCAATGGTTCCGTTCGTGTCGACCAGTTGGGCTCGGTCGAGCTGCTGGATTCCACAGCCGCCAACATTTTCGCGCTGGAAGTGTTCGCTGCCTGCGGCGCTCCCGCCGGAACGAAAGGCCACTTGACGATTCGCGGCAACGTCAGCGGTAACACTGTTTACCTGACCACCAATAACGGCAACATCATCAGCCGTGGGCTGACCAGTGGCCACAACGTCAATATCACGGCGAACGGCGGCAGCATCATTGATGGTAACGGCGATGCCCTGAACCTGTTGGCAACTGGGGATTCCCGCCTGTGGGCAGACCGCATTATCGGCACGCTGAACGATCCGTTTGATGTGGATGTTCGCGGTGGAGACCTGTTTGTTGGCGCCAGAGGCCAGGTGAATGGTATCTCCATTGTGATTAACGGGGTGGTTGATCCTAGCGACACGCTTCGCGCAATCAATGTCCCGCCGGGTGCGGTCATCTTCAATGGTCGTTACCTGTTCGGCAATGGTCCGTTGAAGGTCGCGATTGACAAAGGCATTCCGGCACTGTTGCAAGATTTCAACAACTTGACCAACCCGCTGTTTACCACAGCCACCAATACCAGCGGCAAGTTGCTGAAGAACAGCTCGCTACAGAACGTCCACGCCGAAATCATCAACAAGTGGCAACAGCCTGAACCGTTCGATCTGCGTTTGATCCAGCTCGAAGATCAGAACGAAGCCTACGAGTTGTTGATGGTCCAATAAGCGCAACGTTCAACAAACGGTATGGACAGGGAGCTTTTCGGCTCCCTGTTTCATTTTGCCTATCGGATGGGCGGTAATGATTGATCCCGCAAGCCGTTAACCCTGGCAAATGCCTGATAATAAGCCGTAAACCCCTTTCCCCCCTGGGTCGGCTGGTAGCACTCCTTCACTTGAAAACCGGAAAGCGCCATGCCTTCATTTTCAGGCGTCAGGGTCAATTGTTCATGGCACCAATTCCCATTGGCCAGCTTTTTGTTGTAGTTGAACACCGCAGTACCATTGTGCACGCTTTCAACCTGTACCTCCGTCTGCACGCCGGTTTCCGGATTTTGCAGCACAATGCGCTTCCCATCCCGGAAGATGGCCCAATTTCCTTCCTCAACCACGCCTTCCATCTCCCCGGCGCTAGATTTTTCTATATAGCGCGTCCGCTTCCAAAAGCCAAACAGCTCTTGTGGCACCAGATCCCCATAATTGATATACGCCTTGAGCGTCGTCTCCGCGTGAACAGCGGTCAACACCACCCCCGCCATCACAACTCCCAAGCCGATACAGATTACTATTTTTCGAACAACGTTTCTCATAGTCCTCATTTCGACGAATGAAGTCGAAACTTCAGTTAAGAAACTGATGAAGAACAAAAAACGATACAATTACCGTTTTTGTGCTTCAGGTATGCCTTATCCGCCTTTTTCCCGGAACATTGCCTGCTGCCAGGCCAGGGGCGCCACCGTCTCATGCGCAGTTTGTTCTTTTAACGGGTTCAGTAGCGCATAGTGATCTTCTTCAGACAGGTACACCCTGGCCCAAGGGAAGATCATTTCCTGATCGATTCGCTTAGCCCGCTCCAACAGCCCCCGAATGGTATCCAAGCCGTGATAAAACTGGTGGTCTGGCTCATCAACATGCACCATCACCGATTTTTCCATCTCCTCGTCAATGCGGTCATGAACGGCCAATGCCTGCTCCAGAATATCGTCATGCTCTCCGGTTTTGCGGATGTAGGGAAAGAGCAGATTCTGTTCAATCTGGAGATAACTGGTAATGTTGTCGAACACGACGTTTGCCCGATCAATGCGCGCCGTATCGTCCAGACGGTCGTAATTGCTGAGGAGATCGTCCAAAAAGTGCTGTGCCATCTCCATTTTAGAGCTGATGATTTCCAGAACCTCCATAAATAGGCCCCCCTAGTGGTTTTAAAACATTGTACCCCTTGAATGAGAGGGGCTACATCACCCAGGCGACTAGCTTAGGAGCAAGTCTTACAAGCTTTCCAGGCTGAGCAAAATAGCATAAAGCGGAAACGCCAGAGCCTTCGTTCTGTGGTAAAACAGCTCTTACAACTGTAAAAATCGCCCAAAATAAATACCATCCGCCTGTACCCAACTGGAGAAGCCCGGTTGTTTATCCCTCATCTGTACGAAAGGGTTGTTTAATTTAGGTAAGTTCAACGATAATGATGGGAGAGTGAGTTTGGTTCGGCAACATTCTGGTACGGAATGGCGATTCAAGAACGCGAAGCTTTAACAAGCCCACCTGGGGCAAAACCGGCTTATGACCGTATTAAGGCATACGTCATCAGCGACGTGCATCTCAACAATCACCCCTACAACCGGGAAATTGACCCTGAAAATCCACGCCGCAAAAATTTCAGAATGTTCCTGGCCCAAGTGAATGAAGCCATTCGGCCTGGTGACAAGGTTCAGCTCATTCTAAATGGGGACATTATAGATATTACCGGCTCCTGGTTCGAGGACACCATGCCGTGGGATCCGGAGCCCGAAAAGATTGAAGCCATTCTGTGCAAGTTAATTCCCGAAATTATTGAAAACAACCAGGCCGCCTTTGACGAAATCCGCAAATTACTTCGCCATCCATTTAGCGAAATCATTTACCTTTATGGAAATCACGACAGTCTGCTGCAAAAATATCCGGCGGGACAGCGGGTTTTTCGGGAAACGATCACTCAAAATCCTGACGAGCAGCAGCGCATTCGATTTGCAGAGCATTTTGAGTCACAAGAACTGGAACTCTATGTCTCCCACGGGCATTTGCTCGATCCCTTTAACTACCCCTTCATTTTTGATCCGCCGATGGGTGACGTCATTAACCTACTGATCATCAATCGTTTTGTGGACTGGGCCGTGGAGCGCATCCGGGAAAACGGCTACAGTGAGGAATTTACCAGCAAAATCCACGCCCGCCTGCATGATCTGGAATATTTGCGTCCGTTATCCCTTATTCCAGTTTGGGTCGATAGCGTCGCCAATGAATTTACCGGCGATCCGGAAAACAGAGGCAAGGAAAAGTCCGTTAAAACCATCCTGATTGAGACGATTTCTGAAATTCTGCACGAACCGCAAATGACCAAGCTCGCCGTGGAACGGCTTCACATGCCCAAGGCGTTTTTAAGTCTGCTGGTAAAAGTGACGCTCCGCATTCCGTCCATTCTGCCGGTGATCTCGTTTGTGACTTCCAAGGTTGTGAGTCGCGCGCACTCCAACAAGCCGCAATACCAGGCCGCCCAAAAGCTCCACAAAGAGAAGGGGTACCGACTCATCGCATTCGGCCACACGCATATTC
>DATNQC010000120.1:0-6599 GCA_036702885.1 Oculatellaceae cyanobacterium
CATGGGGGCTGCCTGGCGTACACCGCCGCATCGCAAGGCGTTTGAGCATGTGCTGGAACTGGTTCGAACGGTTTCCGCGGAAGGTGTGGAAGCCTGTGTGACATTGGGCATGCTGGATGCGGAGCAGGCGCGCGAACTCAAGGCAGCCGGGCTGAAGGCGTATAACCATAATATTGATACATCCCCGAATTATTACCCGGAAATCATTAGCACCCGAACGATTGAAGATCGTTTGGAAACCTTGAAAAATGTGGCGCAAGCGGGCTTGGATGTATGTTGTGGTGGCATCTTGGGGATGGGGGAATCGCTGGAGCATCGCCTGGAATTCATCCAGACGTTGTGCGAACTGGAAACCCCGCCGGAATCGGTGCCCATTAATTGCCTGGTTCCAGTGCAAGGAACTCCGCTTGCTGATCAGCCGCCCGTTGATAGCTTTGATCTTGTGCGAACCATTGCCACGGTGCGGATTATGTTGCCAACCGCCAAGGTGCGTTTGTCTGCCGGTCGGCTATCTATGAGTGATGAAACGCAGGCCTTATGCTTTATGGCTGGCGCCAACTCCATCTTTACCGGAGAAAAATTGCTCACGACCGACAACCCCGGTGTGAATCGGGATCAGGAATTGCTGGCTAAATTGGGATTAAAAGCTCAAACGGCATAACCCTGAATTTTCAGACGCTATTGAGATTCCGCTCTACGAGGATGCTCCGCATTGTAACAAGATGTAACGTTTTCTGCTTCTTTGGGATGGACTGGGCATCTCATCAGGTTCAGAAGATTTATTAGGACAGATGAGGATTTCTTTGGGACAAGTTTCCAGTTTGAATGGAGTTTGAAAATGACGGATATATCCCCTATTTATGTGACCGCTTCTCGTCGGTTTAGTAAAGATAAGCCGCCTGTGATTCGACCTGCAGTTTTTGTTAAAGGCGGGGCAGCACTTCCTAAGAGTTTCAGGGATTCTTTCAAAAGTGTACGCAATGCGGACGCTGCACGAGAAAACGGGATTGTTCTCTCTAAGAAAACCGGTTTCTTCCATCCTATCCGGACGCTCCGGGCAGCCATTCAGTTGCACCGTATTGTGAAGAAAACAGCGTATCAAGTGACCAAGCCGACTGCTGAACAGCCGAAACATGCTCGTAAAGTTTGGAATCAGTTACAGACGCTGTTGGGAACCGAGCAAGCTCCCATTACGCGGAAGCAGGCCCGCGCTTTGCGTAAAGCGGCTGCAAGCGATCTTTTAAATGTTGACGATGAAGTGAAGGCGAAGCTTGGCGGATTGTTCAAGCGTCCTACCTTGACGCTGGCAGAAGCCGTTGCGCTAGCTAAAGCGGTTCAGAAACCGGCAGAGGATGCATCTTCCAAGCAAAAACGCACTTATGAGAAACTGGTTCAGGCGTTTGAGATTAATAAAGCAGATGTAGAGCCAAAGGGAAACGCACAGGCGGATAACAAGGCGGTTCCGGCTAATGGCTCAGGTGCTAAAGGACCTGATAAGGCTGATGCTGAAGGCGCTGAACCGCCTAAGGCTGCAGCAGATCAGGATGCTATCCTGACACAAGCTCAGCAACAGCAGCTTGCAGATGCTAAGGCAAACATTAGAGATGTTTTAGGTAATAAAAGCAAGATTGTGACTGAGGATGAGACCCTGAAAGATATTTTGGAAAGATTCCTGACTGTACAGCCTCACGAGCTTCAAGGAGCATTGTTAAGTGCCGTAAAAGCATTGGAGACAACTCTGGAAAAGGGAGAAAACCCCTTGGTAGTTGTGCAGTCGGATGGAGTTGCGACCATTCAAGTTACGAATGCTCGTCAGCGTCTAATTGTAAACAAGTTGCTTGAGCTAAAGAACCAGTTAAAAGCCTTGAGTGGAGAACTGCAAGGGGGAAACTAGAGGAGAAAATAACATAATCCTATCTCCTTTAACCCTGAGTATGTAAGGCTGTTTTTGTGGGAATGTTTTGCAGATATCTAAAGTAAAAAAGGAGTCCTATTGTAGGACTCCTTTGGTGCGAGTTCTGGGATTCGAACCCAGGGCCACTCCCTTAAAAGGGGAATGCTCTACCACTGAGCTAAACTCGCTTGCTGCCTGCTTTTGAGAATTTTCGGAAGCATTTCAGCGTTGAGGTGAAAACGAGAATAAGAAGATTCTACCGAAACAAGCAGATGCGTCAAGGACAAATGCCATTATATGTGGAATTATTTTCCGGCAGTTGTCGTGACGGGAGCAGATGCCTCTGCCAGGAGCCGTCGACCGCTAGTCAAGGGGTTTTCCAGCAGAATGGTCTGGTTGCGATCCGGGCCTACGCTAATGATAGACAGCGGGCAGCCAATCAGTTCACTGATGCGGTTCAGGTAGTTTTGAGCGGCTTCCGGCAGTTCCTCAAAACTCCGGGCGTCCTTTACCGAACCGGACCAACCCGGCCAGCTTTCATACACCGGCTTGGCATTTCGCAAATCATGCAATTGGGCGGGGAAGCGCGCCGATTGCTCGCCGGTTTCCAGATTTTCGTAGGCAACGCAAATTTTGATTTCGTCCAACCCGTCAAACACATCCAGTTTAGTGATGGCAAGACCGTCCAAGCCGTTCACTCGAACGCTGTATTTGCCAATAACGGCGTCAAACCACCCGCAGCGGCGCGGACGGCCCGTGGTGGTTCCAAACTCCTGTCCCACTTCCAGCAAGTGCTTGCCGGTTTCATCATCCAGCTCGGTAGGGAAGGGGCCTTCACCAACACGGGTTGTGTAAGCTTTCATCACACCAATAACGCGGTCAATCCGGGTGGGACCAATGCCAGAGCCGGTGCAGGCGCCGCCAGCCGTAGCGTTGGAGCTGGTGACAAACGGATACGTGCCGTAGTCGATGTCCAGCAGGGTTCCTTGAGCCCCTTCAAACAAAATGGCTTGGCCGCTTTCCAGTGCCTCATGCACCAGATCGACCGTGTCTGTTACATAGGGCTGAAGTTTTTTAGCGTGCGTCTGGCACCATTCAAGCAATTCATCCACGCTTTGGCGGGGAATATCCGGGTAGCAACTTTGCAGCATTTTGTTTTTGAGTTCGACAATTTGCGTGAGCCGCTCCTTGAGGACCTGAGCCGGTGCGTATAAATCACCGATTCTCAAGCCGTAGCGTCCAACCTTGTCCATATAGGTGGGGCCGATGCCTCGGCCCGTAGTGCCGATTTTTTTATCGGATAAGGCGCTTTCCTGGGCGCGATCCAAGGCTGCGTGAAACGGCAGCGTGAGATGGGCGCGATCGCTAATGCGGAGATTTTGGGAATCATAGCCCTTTTGCTGGAGCGCTTCTATTTCCTGGAGGATGACATCCGGGTTGATGACGGTGCCCGGCCCCACAATGCACAGCTTGTTGGGGTACAGCATGCCGGACGGGATTAAGTGGAACTTGAAAACATCATTGTTGTACTTGACCGTATGGCCCGCATTGCAACCGCCCTGACAGCGGACCACCACATCGGCTTCCGCAGCCAGCAGGTCGGTGATTTTCGCCTTGCCCTCATCACCCCATTGAGCGCCTACCACAATGACATTGGCCATATCGAACCCATTCCTTTGTTTCTTTTGAATCCCGTGCGAGCGGCGATCCAGCATTTGTTACATTTGCAACAGGAGCCAGTATAGGCCAAGCCCCAAGTCGAGTCAATGTGGCCTTTTGAGGCTTGATGGCGTACCTTGGAGACACTTTTCTTGACTTCTGACAGCTTGCGATATAATGATTAGGATTCCACACGGCAACACTTATGGAGAGGTGGCTGAGTGGTTGAAAGCGGCTTCCTGCTAAGAAGTTATGGGGCCCAAAAGCTCCATCGAGGTTTCGAATCCCTCCCTCTCCGAATTTTTACCTTATCTGACACGGGGAGTGGTCAGATACATTTGTTACGGTTGTTTGGCCTGTCTGTGTTGTTTTTTGAGCCTCCCCTTCATTAATCCGATTATTTGAAGGGTGTTGGTTTGTATTCTCTTGAGTTAAGTTTTTAATACGTGTATATGCATATATAATCACTGTTGACTTGAAAGGACAAAACGAATGACTTTCCCCAAACTGTTTGCCTCAAAGACTGTCCATGCTTTGTGTGCGGTGGCTGCAACGCTGGCTCTGTCCAGTGGTGTTGCCCTGGCGGAAGAGAAAAAGCCCTGCCCTGTTGACTTCCCGAAACCGAATGCCCAGCATGCCTGGCTGCAACAATTTGTTGGGGAGTGGGATTCCGATGTCGAGCTGATGGAACCTGGCTCGAATACGCCGATCAAGAAAAAAGGCTCTGAAAGCGTTCGCGCCGTCGGTGGTTTCTGGATTATTTCCGAAAGCAAGGGCGATATGATGGGAACTCCCTTTACGGGAGTGCAAACCCTTGGCTATGACACCGTCAAACAAAAATATGTCGGGACTTGGGTGGACTCCATGACCGACTACATGTGGCAATACGAAGGCAGCGTTGACCCAACAGGGAAAATCCTGACCCTGGACAGTGAAGGTTGCTGCCCGATGAAACCTGGTGAGACGATTAAAGCCAAGGATGTTATTGAGGTACAGGACAAAAACCATAAAGTGTTCAAGTCCTTCATGCTGGGGCCGGATGGTCAATGGCACCAAGTCATGACCGTTCGAGCAACCCGTAAACAGTAAGCGATGTTTGCCCCTTGCCGAACAAGCGAGAGGGGGAACGCGAGCTTTTGAAAGCCCAAACAGCCCGGTTGGAACATACCGGGCTGTTTTTATACAATGGCTACGAGAAAACAGGATTTGACTGATGAATACGACCGTTCAAACAACAAAAGCCGCCACACGTGAAACTCAAGAGATGGCGTACACCATTCGGGAAGCCGTTGAAGCAGACGTCCCCGTAATTCTGCAGTTGATCCGTGAGCTTGCCGAATATGAAAAGCTGCTGCATGAAGTAGAAGCCACAGAAGAGCGCTTGGCGCAGAGCTTATTTGCTTTCAATGCAACGGCTAAAGCCTTGATGGTAGATGTGGATGGGCGCTCGGTTGGCTTTGCATTGTATTTTTACAATTACTCCACGTTTTTGGCCAAGAAGGGCATTTATCTGGAAGACCTGTATGTGCAACCTGCTTATCGCGGTAAGGGGTTGGGGAAGGCACTGCTCACAAAGCTTGCACAGATTGCTGTCAAGGAAGATTGCGGGCGGCTGGAATGGTCGGTGCTGGATTGGAATGCGCCTTCCATCGCCTTTTACAAATCTTTAGAGGCTGTTCCGATGGATGAATGGACCACCTACCGCCTGACAGGAGAGGCCCTAAGCCGACTGGGCAGGCAGTAAGGCGCTTCTTAAGCCTCGTGCAGGTATTTCAGAATCATGTCGGGTAGCTTGCGCTGGAGTTTCCAGTTGGTATCCAGTACAACGACGGTGGTTGAGGCGTCCATCGTGACCTTGCCGGATGTTTTGCTGGTAAAAGTCTGCTCAAAGATGAGTTTATAACCGTCGATTTTCAGACGGGTTGTCAGAAGCAGCCGATCTTGGTAATGCGCTGGGCTTTTAAAGCGCAGATTCTGCTCAACAACCGGGTAGATGTAGCCTAGGGGATCGTCCGGTTTGGACAGCATCAGGCCGCGTTCTTCAAACAGCTTGACGCGTCCCATCTCCATCCATTTGGTATAAGCGCCATGCCACATGACCCCAAAACAGTCGGTATCAAAAATATTGACGTCCACATCCATTGTATGGAGGAGTTCGCGGGTGGAAACGGCAGTCATGAGGTTCTCCCCTGCGTTAAAATCTTATTTTTTTATGAAGCCGTCTTTATAATCCCACAATAACGACTATAATCAATAAGAACGACCCCCAACCGGGCTTGTGCTAAGAGAGGTGCGTTATGGACGCCTTCAGTTTAATCCAAAGCTTTTTTACCCAAATGCGGTGCAATTTTTGTTCGCAACCGTTTGAGCCGGATGATATCCAGTTGCTCCGGCAGGATGGAGGCATCTTTATTGTGAACGTGTTCTGTAACCACTGTGGAACCCAGAACGGGGTTGCCATGGTTGGTGTGGAATCGCCCGCAGAAGTGCCTTACTTTGAAGATCCTGAACTGACGCCGGCTGAAGTGGATCGTTTGGCCGAGTTTGAGCCTATCACGGCGGATGACGTACTGGATGCTCACCACTTCTTCAAGGAACTGGGTTCCGACTGGATGAAGTTTATTCCGCCAGAAATGCGTCAACCGAAAACAGAGCCTCAAACGGAATCCCTAGACGCGTAAACGCTTCCTGGCCGCCTGCGTTTCGGTCGATGATGGCGACGACTTTGACAATATTGATTTGAGGGCAAGCCCGGCGGATGGCTTCAATTGCTTTGAGCGTAGAGCCTCCGGTGGTTACAACGTCCTCAACCAGCGCAATACGCATCCACGGTTCCAGATGTCCTTCCACTTGTCGGCCTGCCCCGTGGCCTTTGGCTTCTTTGCGGACGATAAAACCGGAAATGGGATGGCCCTCCTCTGCGCTTCGATACAAAATGCTGCTAACAATCGGATCCGCGCCTAGAGTCATGCCACCAACCGCGTCAATGTGAAGATCTTTCAGTTTGTCGTAAAGTAGTTTCCCGATGAGATAGGCGCCCCGTCCG
>DATNQC010000165.1:0-2523 GCA_036702885.1 Oculatellaceae cyanobacterium
CCGTAGTGGATGTGCCGGATACGGAAGCCCTCTTCCTTCAGCGGTTTGAAGAGCGGCGCCATTACTACGAGCAGGCCGATATTACGGTGGACACGGTTGATCGACGGCCGGATGACGTTGTGGCGGAAATCCTGCAAAGGCTGGAACTCCTGCCGGAATGGAAGGGACAAAATGAAAACGCGCACATCTGAAGCGGAAACCCAGGCGCAAGCTGGCACGATATCGGTGGCTCTGACCCATCATGAGCCGCGTCGCTATGACATTCTGGTGCAGAACGGGTTATTGCGGGAGATTGGGACTGCATGCGCATCCGTATTGCCTTCCGTAGGGCGTGTTTTAGTCTTAACGGATTCCAATTTGGCGGATCATTATCTCCCCATTGTGCAAAATAGCTTGCAGGAAGCCGGCTTTTCGGTTTTCTCCTGCGTTATTCCCGCCGGAGAAAGCAGCAAAACGCTGGAACAAGCACAAAAAGTGTATGATGCAGCCCTTGCGGCAAACCTCTCCAGAAAAGATACGATTTTAGGTCTTGGCGGCGGTGTGATTGGCGATTTGGCTGGCTTCTGCGCCTCCACCTGGCACCGTGGCGCTCAACTTATCCATGTGCCAACTACGCTTGTTGCGCAAGTGGATTCAGCCATTGGGGGCAAAACGGCGGTCAACTTCGGTCAGGTTAAAAATATGGTGGGAACGTTTTATCAACCCCGCATGGTCCTGGCCGATCCGGAAACCCTGCAAACGCTCCCCCCACGGGAATTGAGCGCTGGCCTGGCAGAAGTCGTCAAATACGGACTGATTGAAACCTCCTGCACCGGCGAAACCGGCTTCTTTGATTGGCTAGTTGAACATGCCGACCACTTGGAGCACGCTTTACCAGAGATGATCCGGCGTTGCGCAGCCATTAAAGCGGCTGTCGTAATGCAGGATGAAACGGAAACCAAGGGACTGCGCCACTTCCTGAACCTGGGGCATACTTTTGGACACGCGTATGAATCCTTAAGCGGCTACAACATTCTTCACGGTGAAGCTGTAGCGATTGGTCTGGAGCAAGCCGCCAGGCTATCCGTCCACCTGGACCTTCTGCCGGAATCCTTGTACCAGCAAGTCAGCCCGTTATTGACCAAGTTAGGACTGGGACACGCCCTAGCGCAACAAACCAACTACCCACCCGAAGCCTTAATTGCCGCGATGCGGCAAGACAAAAAGAATCTAGGCGACTGCATCCGGTTGATTCTGCCTGAACAGGCGCTGGGCCGGGTGACAGTTCGCACGGACATACCCGCCGAATTAATCCTGCAGGTGTTATCCGGGAAATAAAACCAAACTCGCCATTGCCAGCTGCGCATTACTTCAAGGGCGTCGTAGCAATGCTGCTTGCAAGTCCTTTTCTGGCAATCACGCCCCTATCGACGCAACAGAGGCGGTGAGTAGCTTGGTGGTGCGCTTCGGGGTCGTGTGCTAAAACTTTCTCGCGACGGGGGAACCAGCCGGATGATCCAGCTTTGTTTCAGATAATGATGGATTGGCTGTAAGGCTTCGGAAAGGCGATCCTGCTCCTGAACCTCTGCCAGCTTGGGCTCCGAGGTTTGAGCCTGACGAATGAGGCTGGCCTGGGAGGCTGGCAAACTCAGCAACAGCCCAAATAAAGCGCCTGAAACGATCTTTCGGAAAACCTTCATGAGGATCAACCTCGCTCGGGATCTGATCTCGACTCTATTTTAATCGATCTGCATCACAAGTGCCGGGCTTGTTTCTGCAAATCCGAATTGGTTATGAGCAGTGTCGTAGAAACACAACACTTCTGAACAAACATTTGTATTTATGCAAAGGTCTTAAATTGATGTTCTTCGATCTGGACATAGTAAAAATCGTGCATCCCTACCAGCAGTTCATTCAGCATTGCACGTCGCTCTCCAGCAGGCGCTGCATTGTAACGAACTGCTTCCTCATCCGTTAAGACAACTGGATGACCGTCATAATCAGCAGGGTGATTTTTTAAAAAAACACCCTGCCCGGTAACCCTTAAGAATACTTTATCAGATGCGTCTTTGAAAGCAGCTTGGACATCTTCTCTAGAAACTTCTCGCGCAACAACTTTCCCATGTTCGCTTCTATCAAAGCGATACCATTTTTCTTCTACCCCTAATGCAAAGGTCGCTCCGAATTTTGGAGAAACTGAAGTAGCATCGTGCAGCCCTTTTTGTTTTTATCTCAAACCCAATCTTACATAAAGCAAAGTCCAAATACGATGCTTGTCTCTGCGGGGCCCCAAAATCCGGTCATCATAAGGTCAAGCCGACAACAGTTTAGCGTGACGGCTTAAATTACAAGGCGTTAAACCTAACAACTATAGACCTTCAGGCGTTGCGCGTTGCTCCGTTCAAAGATAGCCTTGACCTCATCGCTCTCGGCTTTTGGGATGTGCGCTACCACTAGGATTTTCCCCTGTTCCTTCAGCGCAAATTCAAAGAATTTCGCTTCATGCTCAGGAATGCCCGCACCAATTAACGCGCCAATCAAGCC
>DATNQC010000175.1:0-2459 GCA_036702885.1 Oculatellaceae cyanobacterium
ATGCTGATGCATGGCCCAATTACGTTGCGGAATGACAAACGGCTTCTTCCAGAGGGGAAGCAGCGTCAAGTCGGAAGCCCGTTTCCGATACGGCTCACAATAATTTTCCATCGCCTCGGGCGGCGGCGGCTGATAGGTACGGACCTGCTCCGCCGGGTCTGGCCCCTTTGGCTTTCTGGTCGGCCAAGCTGCCTGCGAATCAAGAGCCAACAATGGCAACACCATCAGGCCAGCAATCAGGACTGCAAGTTGAAGCTTTTTCATGCGGCACAGCTTCCTTTCCTGCTTTTATCCTACCGCAAACAGGATGGTTTGCACCCCATGCGGCGGGATGACAACCAGCCCATCCTGCAAAGGATACTGCAGCTCATCCAGAAAGTTCACCGCCCAGCAGCCAGCAGCGGGAAAATCCGCCTTGAGAAGCGTCGACACTTCCACGTCACTGGTATTCAGCAATCGCAGGATCAAGCCTCGTTCCGGCAGCCAGTAACAGGCAATAGCTTTCAGCTCCGAGGCATCCCACTGCACCAGAGAGATACTCGTAACCTCCGGTTGCGCTTCCGCCGCACCAGAACGCCCCCATGTCGCACCGTAAAACTGGTCCGCCAATCGATAGAGGTGTTGTTTCTCCAACGGCGTCGGTGCCCAGGCATATCGACAGATAAAGGTCCGGTTCAGGCACTGACCTCCCGGTGTTTCAAACGGCGGACCCGCCTGCGCGCCGCGCACACCCGTATCCGCTTTTGAAAGATGGCTGAACGCACGCAGCAAGGTAATAGAAACCTCGGCATTGCTGACTTCATACTCACAAAGCCCTTCCGTTATCCAGCTTTGCCCATTCGCGCTCAAAAAGCGCTGGATCGGCCCGGTACTGGTTTTCAATTCCTTCCAGGCGGGCACCGGCATGTGGCTCACTTCACGATACGCAGGGTCATAATGCCGAATCACAGTGCCCAAGTGACTTTCGGCCAGCACTTCAGTCACCGGAGCCCCGGTGTTAAAGGCAACCTGCAGTTTATGATTTTCCCGTCGATTTACAAAGCGGGTTTCAAACCGCAACAAGGGGCTTCCCGCATCCAAACGAAGTCGCGTCTCCAACGTCATCCCAAGGAGTTCATGCCGCAATTCCAAAATGCCCACCAAAGGCCCTTCCGCCACAATGCGCGCGGAGACGAAGCGGGCCTGCACCGGCTCTAAACCGGGAACCGGGGCGCTATTGTAAGAGTCTCCCTGATCCGGCTTATCCCAAAAAGTAAGCAGTCCCGGAATTTCCCGACCGGTTTTCAAGTCAACAACCGTCAGCAGGTCATCCACACCGACTTGCACGGATATCAAACCGTTTCTCAGCGTATTGGATGTCACGCTCACAACTTCGGATGGTACGGCAGCATGCGACTTGGGGATTGCAGAAACGCTGAATGGCGGAATATTCTCCACCCAAATCCAGCCGGTCCGGCGGGTCTGGGTTAAATGCGCCAGCGGAATGCGCTGCGTGTCATAGCGATACTCATCTCGCAATACGGTACGTTCGCGTTCCACTTGCGACAGGTGCGTCTCTTCCTCATTCCGCACATCCTCAACCATCGGAACAACACCTGTATATGGCTCATCGCCCGTATGAAACACCACCCAGTCGTCCGACTTCCCGATTACACTCGCCAAGGCCTGCTCTGCACGATCCATCATGGCATCTGCAAGCTGCGCCACCTGCTCAAAGCGAACTTCATTCTCGCGATGCACGGCGTCCACACTGCAACCGCAAATGCTATCGTGTGGATGGTTCAGAATCAGCAGCTTCCAGGCCAGATCCAATTCCGCTTCCGGATATCGCTGTCCTGTTGCCCGATGCGACAAGGCCAGCATCGGCTCCAGTTGCTTGCTCATGCGGTGCTCTAAACGTCGGTTAGCCTGTTTAAGGTACATCCGCGAGGAGTAAACGCCCGGCAACAGAAAACTACCGCTGTTATCCGTCAACTCGCCCTGAATCAGCGGCAAATCACCAATATCTTTGTTCTCTTTCCTGAAATCCGCCAAGTAGCGCTCCGGCGTTGTTTCCCGAAAGTCCGGGCGATATCCGCGAAACACCGCAAGCCCAGCCTCCGTCACTGGTCCCAGATGATCGCCACCCACCGGCATCAGGGGATCCGCAATCCCTGGACAGACCGCTTCCAGCTTAGCCGTCAATGTTTCCAGCGCTTGACGCTTTTCCGCCTCATTGAGCGTCCAGTCCTGCAGAATCATCTGGAAGTAGCCTTCCGTTAAATGGAGCGTCAACACTTCTGCGCCACTGGGGCTTTGCCAGCGGAATAAACTTTTTTCAGGCTGAACGCCTCGCCAGACTACCGCAGACTCAATGCCAAATTGTCGAAAGATTTCCGGCAAATCCGCGCCATGACCAAAGGTGTCAGGCAAGTAGCCGGTAAATTCGTGACAACCCCAGGCACGAGCCTCCCGAATCC
>DATNQC010000244.1:0-11775 GCA_036702885.1 Oculatellaceae cyanobacterium
TCCCGATACTGAGCGACATCAAGGGCACCCTACGGCTAATATTGCCGGAAAGCACCGATATCATGTACCCCTGCTTGCGATCTTTTTCCGAATAGAAGTTGGGGGACACCGTTTCAAACTGACGACACAGCAGCGCAGCGATTTTTTCCGCTTTTTCGGGCGTGGTGATCACCGCGAAATTGTTTTCATCGGTATGACTGATGAAATCCGGCATGATGATGAGCCGCCCCAGCATTGCCGCAAAGGTTTTCATCACCTGTCGAGCAGGAAGCTCCCCGTAGACCTCGCTGTAGACATCAAAATGATCCAGCTCCACCAGCAGAATCGCGATAGGGCTGCCTTTGTTCAATCGCCGTTCAACCACCTTGCCTGTAAAATGCAGACCAGGCAACTGGGTCATCTCGTTGGCGGTGAGATCCAGATTGCGGCGCAGATGCACCAGCAGACGCACCTTGAATTCTTCCAGAGACAATGTCCCGCCAAAGACGTCATCCGCCCCGTGCAAAAGCGCCTGAATGCGCTGTTCTTCCGTGCCCTCGCTACGGACAACCAGCACCGGACGGTATTTGACCGGCTGCTCCCGAAGCCGCCTACAAAAGGTCAGAACCGCCTCCGACGTCAGTATTTCATCATCCTGGAACACGCAGATTAAATCCGGCCAGACGCTGGGCAAAAGCTCCAGCGCGTCATCCAGATTTTCCCGATGGAGCGCCGTCAACAGGGCTTCTTCCTTAAAGTGGGCAAGCAGTCCCTCCAGTTGCGCATTACCAGCTTTCCCCACCAGCAGCAACACCTGAAAGTCATGCATGATGCACGTCCTCCGAAATCAGGCGTCGGTTGTACATGGCTTGCCGCTCCGGCGTTGCCGCCGGGAAAATCACCGTAAACGTACTCCCCTTGCCAGGCTCGCTTTCCACTTCCAACTGACCGCCCAAGGCATTTACCAATGAGCGGGCAATATAAAGCCCCAGCCCGGTTCCTTCCACCTCCTGCGTCAGAGGGCTTTCCACCCGGTAAAACTGGGTAAAAATCTTGGGTAGCGCTTCCGGGGAAATCCCAATTCCTTCATCCTGCACGGAAATACGTACACGACTGTCATCCTCCGGCAATAATTCGCCGCGGATCGTCACCGTAGAGTGAGAGGGGGAGTACTTGGCCGCATTATCCACCAGATTCAGCAGGATTTGCTCCAACCGATCCGCATCCGCCCATATTTCCAGGGATGCCGGATGAACCTGCAAGAGGAAACGATGATTATCCGACGGATTCCGCGTCCGGATTTTGGCCTGAATACTTTGGCTAACCTTTTCCAGCAAGGGTTGCAGGCGAATCGGGCGATAATTCGACTCCAGTTGACCGCCACCCAACTGGGAAACCGTCAGCAGGTTCTCCACCAGGCGAATCAGGCGCTCGGACTGCTCCTTCATGATGGTGATGAAACGACGTTTTTCATCCTCCGGCAATTGCGCGCCGTATTGCAGCAAGGTATCCGCAAAACCCTTGATGCTGGTCAACGGCGTCCGGAACTCATGACTGATGGTACTGATAAAATCGCCATGCGCCTGGGTTAGCGCCGCTTCTTCCGAAAAAGGCTCAATAACAGATAATACCTGCTCATTGGGCAACGGACTGTGCTTGACCCGCACCCGAAAGCCATTGAGCAAAGCGGTATGGGAAGTCTCCCAATCGCCCGGCTGTCCTGCGCACAACGCGCATTCCTCTTGAGAAAGCTGCAACAACCCCGACAATGTTTGCGCCGGAAGCTGCGCTCCATTTTGCCCGCAAAGCGCCTGGAGCGCTGGATTGGCAAAACGGATCACACCCGAACGATCGGTAACCGCCGCGCCGGATGTCAGGTTTTCCAGCAGTTCTTTTGCCGTTAAGTGGTCCATACCTCCACTTTACAGAGGCGATGTCGGCTTGGCAACAGCCGTCTTGTCATACATTCAAAGTTGCCCGTTCGGAAAATCACCCAGCAATCAAGCCATCCAACAGCTTGCCCAGCAATTCAGACGCCGGTCCCTGCAAAAACAGATCCACCACAAACGGCGTCAAGGCCGTCATTTCAGGATTCACTTCAATCACCACCGCACCGGCTTCGCTGGCCACTGTGGGCAAGCTGGCCGCCGGATGAACCACACCCGAAGTCCCCACCACCAGCATGACTTCAGCCTGCGCCGCTGCTTCAAACGACTGATTCAACACCCGCTCCGGAAGCATTTCACCAAACCAGACCACATCCGGGCGCACGTACCCGTTGCAAAGCGGACAAAGCGGCGGCGATTGAACGCGAACCTCCTCATCCAGCAACTCCAGTGAAACCGGATGATGATTATCGAGGCATTTGTACCGGAAGATATTCCCGTGCAGTTCCAGCACGTTGCGGTTTCCGGCACGATGGTGCAGATTATCGATATTTTGGGTAATCAATGTGAAGTGCTTGAATAGGCGTTCCAGTTCCGCAATGGCCCGATGCCCCGCATTGGGCTGGGCATCCCACACCTTGTTCCGGCGAAAGTCATACCATTCCCAAACCATTTTGGGATTTTTCAGGAAGCCTTCTCTAGTAGCCAGCTCTTCCGGGCGATAGTTTGCCCACAAGCCCGTCTGCGCATCTCGAAAGGTCGGAATACCGCTTTCCTTGGAAATACCCGCGCCGGTCAACACCACCAATCTGCCTTGCCGACGGTGCAGGTCCGTCAAAGTCTTCAGCGCCTTGTTGAAGTTTTCGGTCATGCCTGTATACTATCAGGCTCGTTTTAAAAGAGCATCCCAATCAGGAGGCGGTAATAAAACATCTTTTAGCTCTCTATACAACGGGAGTAGAACTTCGTTAGGAGAGGAAGATTGCTCTTCCAGTTCAATCAAATCAATCATGACCGCCCATTCATTCAATTCAGGCAGTAGCAGCGTATTTGCATCAATCTGGCAAAGCATTTCGGTTACTTCAGGCTTCCCATCACGGATGGATTGAATTATCGCCCGTTGTAACAAAAAATCCGGAAGATACTCAGCATCCCCCTCATTCAAGGCATGCCGAATAATTTGAGCAACTTCCTGATCCGTATACGAATAGGTCCACGCTTTAAACTCTGGCGAATTGGATGCCTCCTGAACTGAACCACCAAGCTGACGCGCTACAGCATTCTCAAAGGACTTTAGAACAGTCCCTGCCCGGTGCGGTTCTGAGTTTATCCTTTGCTCCAGTTGCATCCAATACTCATCCAATGGTCTGGGTAATTCTGCTTCGGAAAAATAGTGCCAAGCTTTTTCCGCATCAAAGCCAGAATGCTCACTTTGAGAAGCTGCACCAAATTTCAACTCAAAGCGATCATACCCACAAACAGTCAAGCCCCTGTTTTGAAGGCGAGCCGTACCAGGCAGACTGGCAAACGACTGAAATGCATTCAAATTTAAACCATGATGCAGTCGTCCCATTGAAAGACACTCCAGAGGCTATTTGCTTGTAATAGCAACCGTTAGTAACCGCTGCTCGCTCCGGTTGAAAAAAAACGGTTGATACCATGCTGAAAAACCGGAGCAGAACAACAATTGCCTGAGAATTGCCTAATAGTATGGAACGTTTTTAAGCAGATTTATCCCCGGTATTCGACTGGCCACTACGCGTTGCCTGCACCGCACCAACCAGCGCGCCCATGAACGCGGCGGATTCATACGGCAGAAACAGGGTGTTGGCCTTGCCATTCGCCACTTTTTCCAGGGCCTCCAGGTATTTGACCTGAAGCACCTCTCGTGTAGGGTTGGCTTCCGCAATTGATGTGAACACCTTGTGAAACATTTCAGCATGGGCAGTCTGCACACTCCGAATGGCGCCCGCCTCCCCTTCCGCTTTTTTAATTGCCGCCTGCTTATGACCCTCCGCTTGCAGAATCAAAGCCTGCTGCTCCCCTTCCGCACGTAAAATGGCAGCTTGTTTTTCCCCTTCCGCAAGCAGAATGGTGGCCCGCTTTTCACGCTCGGCGCGCATTTCCTTTTGCATTGCATCCGCAATATCCCGCGGCGGATCAATATCTTTCATTTCCACCCGGTTGACTTTGATGCCCCATTTGCCGGTGGCTTCATCCAGTACGTGTTGCAGTTTGGCGTTAATTACATCCCGGCTTGCCAGCGTCTGATCCAGCTTCATTTCCCCAATGATATTCCGCATGGAGGTCAGAGCCAGTTTTTCAACGGCTGCATAGATATCCACCACTTCATAAGTGGCACGATACGGATCGGTCACCTGAAAGTAAATAACCGCGTCAATATTCATCGTGACGTTTTCCTTGGTGATCACCGGCTGGGAAGGCAGGTTATACACTTGCTCCCGCATGTCAACGATGCGCATGGTGTCGATAAACGGAACCAGAATCCGAAAACCGGCCTGCTGAACGGTTAAGAATTGCCCCAGACGCTCCACAACGCCAACCGTGGATTGCTTCACAATGCGAACGGACGTCGCGGCCACAATCATCGCAAAAAAGGAGAGTACAATAATCAGAAAAGTACCCAGAGCTGCAATCATGTATTTTTTCCTCTCTCAAAACAGTTTGTGTTGCGCATTGTTCCTATTTCGGAACAATCACCAGTTTGGCGCCATCAACTTTTCGGATAACGCCCAGGGCATTCATCTCTAGCGTTGGACCGACAGTTTCCGCCTCCAGGTAAGCACTCCACACTTCACCCGTGTTCAGAATTTTAACCCTACCCTGCAAGCGATCCACCGGTTCCAGAACCAGAACCTCCATGCCGATCAAAGCGTCCACATTGGAAGGGCGCTGGGGCTGATCCCCGATTTTAAAAGCTTTGCGAAAGAGTGGACGCGCAAAGACAATCAACAACAAGGAAGCCACTACAAAAACAACGGCTTCCAGCAGCATGGAATCACTCCATATGCTTACCAGTGCTGCAACCAGCGCACCAAAAGCAAAGAATACAAAAAGAAGACCGACCGTAAAAATTTCAAAAATACCAAGCAAAATCGCAATGCCTAGCCAGATTGCGGTTCCCGGCGGTAGATTCAGTAGCATGATTGGCTCCGTACACGCTGCCTCATACCCCTATTGTATCGGTTTTCCCCAGTAATCTGTAAAAACATCGTGACTTCACGCAGAATCGTGATTAGACAGCCTTTACGCTGAATAAGCTTCTAATTTTGAATTTTGGGCAAAAAAAAGACCTCTTCTTGAGGTCGATCCATTTTTTGGTTGGGAGTGAGGGGGAAAGTGAGTGTTTTGTAGGGATGTTAGTGTGTTACTAACGTTTGTTAGTACTATACGCTTTCAAAGGACTAACGCAAGGGTTTGTGTGAGTTTGACATCAAGGTATTTACATTGATTTACAGTTCTGGTTAAAAGTGCTGTAACTACCTTCCAGACACGTTCTATTCCAAAAACAACTGTTACAACAATGATGGATAGAGGGAAGGCAAAAAAAAAGACCCCTTTTAACGGGGGTCGATCCAATTTTTAGGTTGGGAGTGAGGGGGAAAGTGAAAGATTTAAGAGTTAGTACTAACTTCAACCGGTTGGTTGAGTTGATGATAGTAGGGTACCGCTTCAAGAGGTGCATGCAACCGTTGCACAGCAAAAACTTTCGTCTTAGTAACAAAACTTTACATTAAGTGTCTACAGCACACTAAATTTACCGCTTTTGCCTTTTGAACCTTGGTGTAAACTGGACGATTAACCCGTAACCTCGTCTAAACGCCACAATTAGCTTGACAAATAAAGTAAAGCTGTTCAGAAGTTGATTTTGGCGCTTACAAGGCTTCAGGTACAATAGGGTGCTATGGATTTTTCAGGGAAAACAATTGTCATTGGCATCACCGGCGGCATTGCCGCTTATAAAGCCTGCGATTTAATCCGGGAACTATACCGGCTTGGTGCAGAGCGGGTAATTTGCATCCTGACGCCCTCGGCGGAAGCCTTTGTCACCCCTCTCACTCTACAAGCGCTCAGCCGGCAGCCGGTCTATAGTTCGGAGCTTGCCGTTGATCCTTCCGGAACACCCATTCACATTGTATTAGCCCAGCAGGCTGACGCCCTACTGATTTTACCCGCCACGGCAGATTGCATAGCCAAGCTGGCCAACGGTTTTTCGGATAATCTGGTCACCACAACCGCCATTACATTCACCGGAAAACCCGTTTTGATTGCGCCTGCCATGAACACCCGCATGTGGCAGCACCCTTTGACGCAGGAAAATGTCCGCAAGCTGGAAAGCCTGCCTGATTACACCATCATTTATCCCAGCCATGGCCAATTGGCCTGCGGGGAAACCGGCGAAGGCCATTTAGCGGATCAAACGACCATCCTGCAACACTTGTACCGCATGCTTCATCCGCAAGCCGGTTTATACCGGGGCGTTAAGGCATTGGTGACAGCAGGCGGCACTTTTGAGCCGATTGATCCCGTTCGGGTCATCTCCAACCGGAGTTCCGGAAAGATGGGCCTAGCCTTGGCTGATGAGCTTTGGGCCATGGGCGCTGATGTAACTCTAGTCACAACCATGCCGCCCAGTGGCCGGCTTTACAAGGTGCTCTCCGTACAAACTGCAAACGACATGCGGGAAGCCGTTTTGACACACGCCCCGGAAAACCGAGTGATCTTTATGGCTGCAGCCGTCTCAGATTATGCTGTTGCCAACGCTAGCCCTCAAAAAATCAAGCGGGAGCGCGAGGCGTCCCCGTCTATCGAGCTGGTTCCCAACCCGGACATTCTGGCGGAATTGGGCCAACAAAAACACCCTGAACAAATTCTCATAGGCTTTGCCGCCGAAACGGAAAATCTGCTTAAAAACGCCTCAGACAAGCTCCAGCGGAAAAATCTGGATGCCATTGTCGCCAATGACATCAGCCGAACCGACATTGGCTTTGCCGTGGATGAAAACGAAGTGACCATCCTGTTTGCTGATCAATCCCAATGCACTTTGCCCAAAGCACCCAAAGCGGAAATTGCCCAACAGCTCCTGGAGCTGCTTGCCCGGCGTCTAAATAGCCCTCGAACGGCATCCTCGGTCTAGGGCATTTTCTGTAGAGTGTGCATAGTCGCCTCGTCACCATTGGAACGTGCAAGAGATTTTGATACCGACTCATTCAAACGGCCTCCTGGTGTTTACCAAGAGGCCGCTTGGAAAACTGATAAACCCGCTTTTAATGCGTGAGTGATTCCGAAGCAGGGGAATAAGAATGCCTGTGTTGGGACTTTGCCTGGCGCTTCTTGATCAGGTCATAAACCATCGGGATCACGTACAGCGTGAGGAAGGTTGCAAACAGCAAGCCGCCAATAATCACAGCGCCCAAGGGTTTACGGCCATCCACACCGGCCCCCAGACCAAAGGCAATCGGCACCGCACCAAAGATAGTCGCAATGGAAGTCATGATGATTGGACGGAAGCGCAGACGAGCCGCCTCAATCACCGCCTGAGAGGCTGTCTTGTGGGGTTCTTGCTCCCGAATCTGGTTCGCAAACTCAACAATCAAAATCCCGTTTTTGGTCACCAAGCCGACCAACATAACCAAACCAATTTGACTGTAGACGTTTAAGCTAAAGTTGATCGTATTCCACTGCGCTAATGCCGGAATCAGCATTTTCAGGAGCATCGGACCATATGACAGTACAAACAGGGTTAAAATCGCCCCTGCAACCGCCAACGGCACGGTCAGCATCACAATCAGCGGATCGATATAGCTTTCAAACTGGGCAGCCAACACCAGAAAGACCACCAGAATCGCCAAGCCAAAGGCGAAGAAGGTTGCCGAGTCCGCATCAAAGAACTCTTTCGCCTCCCCTTTCCAGGCCAGACGCATATCAGGAGTGATTTCTTCCCGAGCAATTTTTTGCAGTTTTTGCAACACATCACCCATGCTGACGCCCGGAATAGGCATGATGGCGCCACTAATCGTGGCAGCCCGCATCCGGTTGTAGTGATCCAGCTCCTTGGGCGCAACAGTTTCACGATAATCCACCACGCTGGAAAGCGGAATCAGCGTACCACCCTCATCGCCTTTGCTTGCTTTGACATATAGGGTGGAGAGCTGGTCAGGCGTGAGCCGCAAGTGCGGAAGCGCCTGCACCATCACATCGTAACGCTTGTTGTTATACTGGAAGGTGCTGAGATCCAAGCCTCCCAATAGGATCTGCAGCGTGCGGGAAATATCCTGCACCGTCACACCCAACTTGGAAGCTTTTTCCCGATTGATATTCACCACCAGTTGCGGCTTGTTCAGCTTCAAGTCGGTATCTACGTTCATCAAGCCAAAGATTTCCTGTGTGGCACGATTTTTGATTCGTTCCACCACCTCGTGCAACTGGTAAATATCACCGTTACTCTGGATGGCTAGCTGAATCGGCTGACCAAAGCCTTGAACCGGCGTTGACGGAGGACTCAGCGGGAACACGAAAGCTTCCGGAATACTCAGCATACGGGGCAGAATAGAATTGACAATATCCTGCTGCTTAATATGTCGTTCTTCTCTCGGCTTGAGCGTGACAAACATCACCCCACTGTTTACCTGACCAGGGCCGTCAAACGCCAACGCCACCGCAGCAAACATTTTACTGACTTCAGGGATGCTACGGAAAATATCTTCCGCCTGACGCATCGCCTTATCCGTATACGCCATGCTGGAGCCTTCCGGCGCGGAAATAAAGGTTAGCACGGTGCTGCGATCTTCCGTTGGCAGGAATTCCCTAGGAAGCAAAGGATACATAGCGCCACAAAGCAGAATAATCACAGCAACAACAGCAAAGACCAGCTTTTTGCGATTCATCAAAACACTCAACGTACGCTGAAAAGCATCTGCCACCGCCTCAATGATTTGATAGCAGACCTCCAAAAACTGATCGATGATATTCCTGTGCTTCGCTCCGTGTGCTTCAGGCTTCAATAGCCGGGCGCACAACATTGGCGTCAAGGAAAGCGACACAAAGCCGGAAACAATCACCGAACCGGCCACAACAACTGCAAATTCCTTCAAAATACGGCCCAGCAAACCACCCATAAAAACAATGGGCAAGAATACCGCAACCAATACTGCGGTTGTGGCAATAACCGCAAACCCGATTTCACGAGTTCCTTTGAAAGCCGCTTCCATCGGGGATTCACCCATCTCAATCCGCCGATAGATGTTTTCCAATACAACGATGGTGTCGTCCACCACCAACCCAATCGCCAAGGTCAACCCCAACAGCGTAATGGTGTTGATGGTGTAATTGAGCGCGTACATGACGGTAAAGATGGAAATCAGCGAGATGGGAATGGAAACCGCCGGGATGAAAGTTGCCCTCATGTTGCGCAGGAAGAGGAAAACAACCAGCACAACCAGGACAAAGGCTACAAATAGAGACTCTACAACTTCATCCACAGATTGTTGAATAAAGACCGAGCTATCATACGCAATGTCCATATTCAAACCAGGCGGCAACGAAGCCATAATCGCGGGTAGCTTGGCCTTGACAGCCTTTGCCACATCCAGCGTGTTCGCCTTGGATTGTTTGACAATCCCTAACCCCACGGCAGGCTTGCCATTAAACCGCACAATAGAACGTTCATCCTTTGCACCAACGGCGGCATACCCCACATCCTGCAAGTAAACCGGCGTTCCGTTGACACGCTTGATAATCAGCCGGTTGAACTGTTCGGGCGTTTTCATTTCGCCCAGCGTACGGACAGTAAATTCACGTTGAAGCCCTTCAATCCGCCCGGAAGGCATTTCTACGTTCTCGCTTCTGAGTGCTTTCTCAACGTCCAGCACGGTGATTCCACGGGCCGCCATCTTGATGGGATCCAACCAGATCCGCATGGCGTACTCCCGGGCCCCACCGATAATGACATCGCCAACCCCTTCAATCGTCTGGAACTGATCTTTCAAGTAACGATCCGCATAGTCCGTGATCTGAAGGGTTGAAAACTTCTCACCAGAAAGTCCAAGCCAGATAATTGCCTCCGCGTCGCTATCCTGCTTGGAAATAATGGGTTCCTCAATGTCATCCGGTAGTTCCCCACGAGCGCGAGACACACGATCCCGAACATCCTGAGCCGCCGTATTAACATCCCGCTCCAGCTCGAACTCGATTACAATCGAGCTGACGCCTTCGCGGCTGACAGACGTCATACTACGAATGCCTTCAATCCCGATGAGCTGATCTTCCAACCGCTCCGTAATGGTGCTCTCGATAATATCCGAGTTGGCCCCCGGATAAACTGTGACAACCGAGATAATCGGCGGGTCAATATCAGGATATTCCCGCACGGACAGGAACGTCAAACTAACGATGCCGAAAAGCACCATGATAATAGCTGTCACGGAGGCCAAAACCGGCCGCTTAATAGAGAGATCGGAAATCCACATGGGAGCGGGGATCCTTTCCGGGATTAACTTTGAGGCGCCTGAGAGGGCGGAGTGAGGTTAACTTCCAGCTTATCGCTAACTTTTTGCAGACCACTGGTGATCACGCGTTCGCCTGCAGTCAGCCCGCTGCGAATCTGGGCGAGGCCGGCGGCGCGATACCCCACCGTCACTTCCTGCAAGTGGGCGACATCACCCATACGATCTTCGGCCTGCTTGCCGTTTGCATCCTTCTTGCCAGGAATCCGTTCCCGGCGGACCACATACACGAATGTCTTTTCGCCCTGTGGCACAATTGCTTCTTCGGGAATGACCACTGCATCAGCAATTTTACCCAACGCCAGCGTCACAGTGCCGAACAATCCATGCCTTAATCCGGCAGCAGCCGGCAGAACCGCTTTGACGCGCACGGCGTGTGAGTCCGGATCCACGACCGGATCAATAAAATTGACGCTGCCTTTAAAGGATTTTCCGCCCAAGCCTTCAAACGACACCTCCACCGGTAGCCCTGTCACCAACTGATGGAGATAGCGTTCCGGCACAGAGAATTGAATTTTGAACAGGGACGGGTCCACAACGGTAATCAACTTTTGGCCTGGTGAAATGTAATCACCGAGATCCACGTACTTTTGGCCGACCAGACCTGAAAAAGGCGCGCGCACCAGCGACTCGTCCGCCAAGGCCAAATTATAGTTGTACGTAGAGCGGGCCTGATTCACGCTGGACACGGCCTGACGAAGACGAGCTTCAGCCGACAGCAAGCCTTCCTGCGCTTCCTGATAAGCCGCCAGCGCGGTTTCATAGTTATTGCGCTTCTGATCCAGTTCTAATTGGGAAATAAATTGATCGTTGAAGAGCTTCTGGTAACGATTGAACTCGGATTCCGCAAAGTTTTTGCGCACCGTCGCGCTTTCCAGACGCGCTTTGGCCTGCTGGATATCCGCCTTTTGCTGTTCAAGATTACCGACGGATGCAGCAATACCCGCCTGGGACTGAGCCAGTTGCGCCATTTGCTTATCCGCCTTGAGACGGAGGAGCGCCTGGCCACGACTGACGGCAGCGCCTTCCTTCAGGTAAATATCCGACACAATGCCCGGCATTTCCGCGGTGAGATCCACCTTATTGTTGGCTTCCAAGGTACCGGTTGCAGTATAGGTCACCACCCAGTCCTGCGTTTGGGCAGGCTTGGTGACTACAAACGGCGGAGGCGAACTCCATCCACCACCACCCGCACAGCCAGACAACATCGCACCGGCCAGCAGGATTGCCAAAGATGCGCAACTCACCCGAGCCATCGTGCGCAACGGCTGTGGCACGAAGCGGGAAAAAATGCTTTCCGGCATAGAGGTAGAACTACTGTGCGGTTTGAGACTTAATGGTTGCGGGTGCTTTGGCATGATGCTTCAATTCCATACTCTTAAGAC
>DATNQC010000441.1:0-11398 GCA_036702885.1 Oculatellaceae cyanobacterium
TTCACACTAAGACACTCAACCTAAACGCCAGGCGGTCATACGCCTCTACAAACAGTGTCTGAACATCTCAACAAAAGGCAGTACTAGAGGGTTGCTTCGGCTTCCGTTTTAAAGATAGGAATCGTTTTATGAAGATTCGTGAGATTCACCAGGTTGTTGACGTAATTCTGTAGACCATACACCCCAAAGCTGCCGCCAGCCTCGTCACAGGCGCGCTTGCAAAACAGAATCACGCTGAGCCCGGAGCTGTCCATAAAGCTGACCTTTCCCAAATTGAGCAGGATGTGCTTTTGCCCCTGGTTCACCAAGGATGCAACCGACGATTTAATCGCTTCGCTGTTGCGGAAGTCCACATTGGTGGCATCAATATCCACCACCGTCTTGTTTCCGCTTTGGCGGCTGAGGATTCTGGTTGCATCAGAACTCATGGCTGGGAATATCCTCTTTACGCACTCCGTTTGCTCTCCTTATTAATGTTCTCCCATCGCGCCTTTTTGTGCAAGGGCCTCAAAGGAGAGCAAGGCTAAAATCATGCATCCAGTGGAGCCCGCTCCGATACCCGCATGCCTGGATTTTTACGGACGGATTCAGGTACACTATATGGCTACCGATTTTGTTTAGCCCTTCAATGCAGGAACAGCAGGTTATGTCTCTCTCCGGAACACTTTCGGGTGCCGCCATCCGCGAAAAATTTATCCGTTTCTTCTCTGAAAAGCACGGGCATAAAGCAGTGCCCAGCGCCAGCCTGGTTCCCACAAACCCGACAGTACTGCTAACACCTGCCGGTATGCTGCCGTTTGTCCCCATTTTCCTGGGCATTGAACCTCCGCCATCGCCTCCCAGGGCGGTCAGTTCCCAAAAATGCGCCCGCGTCAGCGGTAAAGCCTCCGATTTGGAGAATGTCGGACGCACGCCCCGGCACCATACCTTTTTTGAAATGCTGGGCAACTTCAGCTTTGGGGATTACTTCAAGCGGGAAGCCATCACCTTTGCCTGGTCCTTCGTCACGGAAGAGCTTTGCCTGCCCAAAGAAAAGCTCTGGGTGACCGTTTACAAGGATGACGAGGAAGCCCGGCAAATCTGGCACGAAGTGGCTGGGATTCCCAAGGACAAAATCATTGGGCGTGGCGAGAAGGATAACTTCTGGGGACCTCCTGGTCCCACCGGACCTTGCGGACCTTGCTCTGAGATTTTTTACGATCGTGGCGGACTCCCTGCCGGCAGCCCAGACGAAAACCCGGATTTGCTCGACGAAGACCGCTTCGTTGAAATCTGGAACCTCGTTTTTATGGAATTATTCAAGGATGACGCCGGCAACACCAGCCCCTTGGAACATAAAAACGTGGACACCGGGATGGGCCTGGAACGTATTGCAATGGTCGTCCAGGGGAAAGACAACACATTTGAAACCGATCTGCTGTTCCCCATCGTCAACCAGGCGGCCAAAATGGCGAAAATTCCCTACAAGAAATCCGAAGCAACCGATGTAGCGCTCAAGATCGTCGCTGATCACATTCGCTGCATCAGCTTTGCCATTGCAGACGGCATCACCCCAAGCAATGAAGGTCGGGGCTACATCATCCGCATGCTGCTACGCCGCGCCGTGCGTTACGGCAAGAAGTATCTAGGTTTCAACGAACCGTTCCTGTATCAGCTTGTCGCAACAGTTCGCAACCTTTACCAAGATCCATACCAGGAATTGCAAACCCGGTATAACCACATTGTGGAAACCGTGAAACTGGAAGAAAAGCGCTTCCTGGAAACACTGGAGCGCGGCTCCCGTATCCTGGAAGAGACGCTGGCCGAACTTAGAACACAAGGCAAAACCGTTGTTCCCGGGGAAGAGGTCTTTAAACTCTATGACACCTATGGCTTCCCGGTAGAACTGACCAATGATATTGCCGCAGAAGAAGGATTTTCCATTGATGAATCCGGTTTTGAGGCCGCGATGGCGGAGCAGCGGAGCAAGGCACGTTCCGCACGTGGCAAGGGAGAGGTCATTGTCAAGGATCAACTGTACAGCGAGCTATTGGAAAAAGTCGGCTCCACCCGCTTTGTGGGTTATGAAACTTTGACTGCCGAAGCCACCGTCAAAGCGCTTATTGTTGATGGCCAGGAAGTAGACCGCGTCAGCGGGACCAACCAAGCCTTTGAGGCCATTCTGGATGTCACGCCCTTTTACGCGGAATCGGGCGGTCAAGTTGGAGATCGCGGCTCCTTCTCGCGGGAAGAAGGGCATCATGGGCTCACGGTGGTGGTGAATGATGTCATTAAAGTGGGCGATCTCTTCGTTCATCAGTGCTTATTTGACAATGGCGAGGCCCTGGAAGTAGGTCAAAAGCTCATTGCCCAGGTCGATCCGGTTGCCCGCCAGCAGGCAGCGATTCATCACACGGCCACCCACCTTTTGCAGGCCGCTTTACGGGAAGTTCTCGGCGACACCATTACGCAGGCCGGCTCCTACGTTTCCCCGGAAGGCGCCCGGTTTGACTTTACCTTTAACCGGGGTTTGAAACCCGAAGAACTCGCCCGCGTCGAGTTTCTCATCAACCGTTGGATTCGTGAAAACATTCCCCGCAACGTGCAGGAAATGCCAATTGACGCAGCGCGTCAAAGCGGAGCCATTCTAATGGCAGGCGAAAAATACGGAGACGTGGTTCGCGTGGTGACTTACGGGGAAGCCAGCAAGGAATTGTGCGGCGGCACCCATGTGCAGCAACTCGGTGAAATTTCGCTGGTTAAAATTGTTTCGGAAAGCGCCATTGCCTCCGGCATTCGACGCATTGAAATTGTGGCCGGTGAAAAAGCTTACAAGCAATTTAAACAGCTTGAATCCGAATTGCGGGATGTTGCAGAATTGCTCAAATCGCCGATTCGTGAAGTGCCGCAAAAAGTTCAAAAACTGCTGGATGAACTCAAAACTCGCGAAAAAACATTGCAGGCCCTTGAAGAAAAAATCGCCCTGCAGGAAGTGAAAGCCTTACAGGCAGAAATCCAGCCAGAGAATCCTGTTTTATTGAAACATCTGAAAGGCTACTCGCTGGATAACCTGAAGCGCATTGTTGAAAAACTCGCCAAACTGGCAGAATCGCATGTTATTGTTCTGTCCGGTGACTATGAGGGCAAAGCCGGTTTTGTGGCCAGCGTTTCCGAAGACTTTGTGAAGCGTGGCATCAAAGCGGGAGATCTGGTCAAACGCGCTGCGGAAATCTGCGGCGGCGGTGGCGGTGGACGGCCAAATTTTGCGCAAGCTGGCGGCAAAGATCCATCCAAAATTGATGATGCACTCAAGGCTGTTTCCGAAGTGCTGAAAGCACAGTCTGCAGGCAGTCCCGCTTAGTGCCCAGTGGCTGGGAATGGCCAACCCAAAACAATGAAATAAAAATATTTGCAAAGAATAAATTGCTACATATGTAAAACAGCAGACAAATTGCTTGCTGTTTTATTTTGTTGTTTTTATATCCTCCAGATTTTTCCCAACGTGTCTGAGCATCTCACAAAGGGCTTACACGCCTCACTAAAGGAAGGTGAATGCACCCTTCTTTTAAGGAGGATTTTAAATATATGATCAGATCTTAACATCTAGAAAATTCTTTATAAATTCTTTATCACTACAAATATAACAGTCCACGGATCGCCCAAAAGCCCGGTATATCCTTAAAGTATCGCCATACGGAGACGATAAGAAAGCGATCTTTTGGAAAATAAAAGGATCTCCGTCTTTTATCGTTGTTATTATTGATTGATATGGCGATATCCTGTGTTATCCTTTAGGGTGTATAGAAGCTATCGGGTAGAGTAAAACGCGCTCGGATTCCCCTCCGAGGTCAGTGCTTTTGCTATGAGTACGGAATAGGAGACAAGAACGAACATGACTTCAAGAAGAGTCGCACTCTTGCTTGCTGGCAGTATTTTTCTGACCGGCGCAACCGGTGCATTCGTTGGTTCGATGACGTCCGCTCATGCCATCACCGCTGTGGACGAGCTGACGGATGTCAACCAGAATCACTGGGCGTATGACGCGCTCCGTGACCTGGTTGAAAAATATGATGTTATCGAGGGTTACCCGGATCACACGTTCCGTGGCAACCGCACTGCCACCCGTTGGGAACTGGCTGCTGCACTGAACGCGTTGATCAAATCCGTTGGTCGTGATCTGGCTCGCCTCGGTGCTGAAAAAGCAGACAAGTCCGATCTCGAAACGCTGGCCCGTTTGCAAGACGAGTTCAAAAATGAACTGGCAGCCCTGCAAGCACGCACCAGCGCATTGGAGTCCCGCGCAGCCGCTATCGAAGCTAAAAACGAAGAGCAAGATCAGCGTCTGAGCCTGTTGGAAAGAACCCAAATTCACGGTGACATGAGCTTCGGCATCCTGGCCGACATGAACAACGGTGGGATCGGCAGAGCTGGCAGCACCGGCAAAAACGGCATTACCGATGGTATTTCCGCCATTGGCCGTCTGCGTCTCGCAATGGATATTCCTGTGAAAGAGGACAAGGAAGATTCCAAAGTCGGCGCCGGTGAAGTGCACACCCGTATGATCGCCGCTTTCGGCCGTTGGGCTCCCAGTGGCGCTCAAGACAATAACTTCGGTGCATTCGGTTCCTTCAACGGCTACTCCCGGATTGCATCCGACGCTGCTGCCGGTAACGAAGGTCTGGGCGCTTCCACACTGGGCAACGGCCTGAATGGTGGCACCAACCTGCGTTCCTACCTGTACGTTGAAGATGTTCACTACCATCAACACTTCAAGTCCGGTATTCCGCTGCTGAGCGACTTCTTGCTGGGTGCAGGCAGCCAAGACAGCAACTGGGCAACCACCGGTGATCTGTATGTCGGTTCCATGCCGTGGCGCTACCTCTTTGATAAGAGCCCGTATCGCGGCAACGAACTGAACCAGTTCCAAAACACCGCGTTCGTCAACACGCCTGGTATCGCTGTCAACCAAAACTACCCGATGATCGCATACCAATGGCACCAAAAGCTCGGCTCCGACAACCTGAGCGCCGACTTGACGACTGGTATCGGGTCCATGGACATCGGCAACACGATGGACGGACTCAACCTGACGTATGAAGCCCGGTTGAACTACAACTACTTCAACCGTCCCGGTAGCGTGTACGTTGGTGGTTATAACATTTGGAACGTTGGCAGCCGCAGCGCTTCCAAAGGTTGGTACAACGGTAACTTTGGCACCACCACCAATGGTGTGACCCCTGTGAACCAGGCTGGTCTGGTGACCGGAACCGGCAACAGCGGCTCCAGCACCAACGCCCTCTACCTCGGCTGGAACCAGGAGTGGTACAAAGGGATTGGAACGACCTTCAACTACTTCCTGAGCAATGGCAGCCAAAACAACTTCTTCTATAGCTCCAACAACCAGTTGATTGGCGCTATCAATGGCAACGTTGGCGCAGCTCGCCTCGCTGTTGCACCTCGTCAGTCTGTAACCGGTGTGCTGAGCATTCCGATGAACGTATTCGGCATTCGTGAAAACGATGTCATCGGTATCGGTTACTCCGCACTGGAACTGTATGGCAACGGTGCTAGCCGTCCCAATGCCGAACTGGCCCGTCGTCTCGTTACGACCTGGGAACAAGTGGTTGAGGCATACTACAAATGGGCAGTCAACGATGCTATCAGCATTGTGCCCAGCGTTCAGTTCATCAACGGCGGCTTTGGGGTTGAGCAAAACAAACCCAACGTCGTGATCGGTCTGCGCACCAGCTACTCGTTCTAGGCTAAAGCCGAAACGAAAAAGCGTTTCTGAATTCTTAATATTGATTCAGAAAAAAGCGGAAAACGGGATTCCTGTTTCAGGAGTCCCGTTTTTTCCATGAAGTCGAAAATATATAAAATAAAATCCAGAATATAAATAAAAGCGTTTGAAAATAATTCCAAAAGATGTCATAATATACAAAGTAAACACATTGTCGTACCGACTTTTATAAAATCATATTTTCAATTTCAACGCTTATTTTGAATAAGCGTTGATTAAGCTTGTGTAAAGAATTTCCTATTGGTTCAGTTTGGCTTTCTATAATTGAGTGCAGGTTGAACGTCTTTTTTTAACGGAAAGATTTTAATCTGCATGAGGAGAACTACCCGCTTGTGGGATTGGCCACAGGAATGGGAGGTGATAGATTAATCACCTCTCAGAATCGCTTCAGTTGGTGGGGTAGTTATTTATTTCAGTAGTAGTAGGTAAGTTGATCGTTTGTTATTGAACCCAATAGGAGTTGAGTTAGATATGACATCAAGAAGAGTGACACCTTTGTTGCTTGCGGCCAGTATTTTCCTGACCGGCGCAACCGGTGTTTATATCGGTTCAATGACGTCCGCCCACGCCATTACCAGCGTGGACGAACTGACTGACGTCAACCATAATCACTGGGCGTTTGAAGCGTTGCGTGATCTGGTTGAAAAGTACGACGTCATTGAAGGTTATCCGGATCACACATTCCGAGGCAACCGCACGGCCACCCGCTGGGAATTGGCTGCTGCCCTGAACGCGCTGATTAAATCCGTCGGTCGCGATCTGGCTCGCCTGGGTGCGGAAAAAGCCGACAAAGCGGATCTTGAAACGCTTGCCCGCTTGCAGGAAGAATTCAGAAATGAGCTCGCTGCATTGCAAGCCCGCACGGATGCCCTTGAAACACGCGCGGCTGCCATTGAAGCGAAAAACGAAGAACAAGATCAGCGCCTGAGTTTGTTGGAAAGAACCCAACTACACGGTGATATGAGCTTCGGTGCTCTGGCCGACATCAACACCCGCGGCACGCGGAACGCGTTCAGCGGTCGCAGCAATGGTAAAGATGGTATTACCGATGCTATTTCCGCTATCGGTCGTCTCCGTCTCGCCATGGATATTCCGGTGAAAGAGGACAAGGAAGATTCCAAAGTCGGCGCAGGGGAAGTGCACACCCGGATGATTGCAGCGTTTGGCCGCTGGGCGCCAGATGGGGCCAACCAGAACAACGCTGGCGTCTTCAACCCGTATAACGGCTACTCCCGGATCGCAAGCGACGCAGCACTCGGCAACGAAGGCTTGGGACCGTCTAGTTTAACCAACTATATGCAAGGCGGGACGAACCTGCGTTCCTACCTGTACGTTGAAGATGTCCACTACCATCAACACTTCAAGTGCGGCATTCCGCTGCTGAGCGACTTCCTCCTCGGTGCGCGGTCCAAATGCTGCGACGACAATTGGCGGACCACCGGGGACCTCTATCTGGGTTCCATGCCGTGGCGCTACCTGTTTGACCGCAGCCCCTATCGCGGTAACGAACTCTATCAGTTCCAAAACACCGCATTCGTCAACACGCCGGGTATCGCAGTCAACCAGAACTACCCAATGCTCGCTTACTCCTGGCATCAACAGCTCGGCTCCGACGACCTGAGCCTGGATTTGACCAGTGCAATCGGTGCCATGGACGTGGGTGATGTGATGGATACCCTGAACGTCACTTACGAAGGTCGGGTCAACTACAAACTGTTCAATGTACCGGGTAGCATCTACGGCGGTGGCTACAACATCTGGTCGCTCGGCTCCCGGAGCGCTGCTCACGGATACTTCAAGGATGCTAACAAGTTCGGTTCCGTCTACGGTACAGTCTACGGTCCGAACACGGTAACCCTGATCCCGCTGACCCGCTCCGGCGGTATCACCGGTCTGGGCGCCACCAAAGAAAGCACCAACGCCTTTTATGTGGGCTGGAACCAAGAGTGGTTCCGCGGCATCGGGACAACGGTCAACTACTTCCTGACCGGCAAGGGTGAAAACAACACCTTCCTGAACAGCAACAACCAGTTGCTCGCCGCCATTACAGCCGTTACACCGGGTGCAGACCAAACCTTCGGCACCGCCCTGAAAAACGGAACGCTGGTACCGGCCATCATTTCCCCCCGTCAGTCCATCACCGGCGTGCTCAGCATTCCGATGAAAGCCTTCGGCGGTTGCGGTCGGTTCTTCCGCGAAAACGACGTGCTGGGTGTCGGTTACTCCGCAATCCAGTTCCGTCGCAACAGCATCGGGCAAAACTTCCCGCAACAAACCCGCTTCCACAACAGCTGGGAGCAAGTGCTGGAAGTCTACTACCGGTGGGCGGTCAACGACGCCATCAGCGTGATTCCGAGTGTTCAGGTCTACACGGCCAGTCCATTCGGCGTCCGCGAAAATGGCAACAACGTCGTCATCGGTCTGCGGACCAGCTACACATTCTAGTCAGTCATTCGACTCAACTCAAAACACCCTGGGGATTCGGTTTCCCCAGGGTGTTCCCTTATAGGGCATCCATTCCCCCCTGGATGGCGAATGTTCTCCGTAGCTTCGACTTGGTATGCTCACAGCCACAGGTTGGGAGCTGCACATGAGAACCTTGCTTATCGCCAGCCGGTACTTTATACCGTTCATTCTGATGTTGGGATTCATCGCAGGCGCTTTCCTGTATTCCACGCCTAAGCCATCTCCCTCAACGCCACACACGCCCCAAACCACACAAATGGACCGAAAAATTCCCGCAGGCGACACGCTCCAACGCCCTTCACCGATGGATGAACCGATTTGGCACCAGGAGCTGCTTAAAGTCAGCCGAGCCGCACAAGAGGCCGCGCGGCTGGAAAGCCAACCAACCTACATTCGCGGATACTGGTAAAACGCCGCTTCCTTCCTAGTAGAAGGACGTTTCTTCAGATTGAGCAATTTCCTGGAGTTTTTCCAGATCGGTAATAACGATTTTGCCGCCGCGCAGGTAATTAATGCAGGCATGCGTTTTTTTCAGGCGGCTAATGATGCGAACCGACTCTTCATAAGCAATACCGGTCATGCTCGCAATGTAGTCATGCGGCAATTGAATACTTAGCTGCTTTCCTTCGGGCGTTTCCATATAACCATCCCGCTTGAAGTGGTACAGCAGAATTTTGGACACCCGGGCATCCGTTTTTTTGACCACCTGGTTGTGCGTTTCGTAGTTAAACCATAGCACTTCGCCCAGGGAGGTGATAATTCCCAACGCCACCTGCGGGAAGCGTTCCACCAGACGGATAAAGTTCTGTTTTTCAATATACATGACAGTGGTATTGGTCAATGCCTCCGCAGAGTAAGGCATGGGCTTATCCGTCAGGGCGCTGGTGACGCCAAAAAACTCACCAACGGAGGACAAACGCACAATCGTACTTTCCCCGTCCGTGGAGTATTTAACCAGCTTTACACAACCTTTGAGAACAAAGTAAATCTTGGAACCGATATCCGCAGGCAGATCCCGCTCGTAGAAAATCACTGTTTCCTTATCGTAGGAAGCTTCAAAAAAGAAACCCGCAATGCTCTCCAGCTCGGCATCAGTCAAGCTGGCAAACAAAGGCACCTTGCGAAACTTCGCTAATTGGTCACCTTTATTGTCCAGTGAAATTGCCACGGATCCAACCTCGCCTGTACGTTGGTTCAGTAAAAAAGATATCATCCAGACGACGCCCCCATTATAGGATTAACATTTTGCATTCGCAAGAATTCTTTACAGGGGTAAGCACGCTCTCCTTCTCTGGCTCGTAAAAGCCTGTGCTACAAAGCTCAACACAAAAAGACCCAACTCGAACTCAAGCCACAGACTCAATGGCCGCCAGCTTATGAAAGGAGCGAACACTCCATCGTCAACCTTTGACGAATCAGCTCGTAAAGCACAATGGAAACCGAATTGGCGAGGTTCAGGCTCCGGGCATTTTCCCGCATGGGAATGCGGATGCTGGTTTCCGGATTTTCCTCAATCAGCCAGGCCGGTAGTCCATGGCTTTCGCTCCCGAAAACCAACAGACTCTTCTCCGGAAAAGCCACATCCATATAGCTTTTCTTCGCCTTGGTGCTTAAAAAGTAAGGGGTCCAGCCGGGCTTTTCCGCCAAAACATCTTTAAAATCCGGCAGATGATGGATCGGGACATTATCGAGATAGTCCATACCCGCACGGGCCAAGTACTTGTCACCCAGGCGAAAGCCTAGACTACCAACAAGATACAGTTCTGCTCCGGTACATGCGCACAGTCGCGCAATATTTCCCGTGTTCTGCGGGATACGTGGTTCCACCAGGACGATGGCGACCTGGGGATCAGCCTTTAAATTCGGTAACGTCGAGGATGGACTGGTAGGTTGGGTCATTGAGCATTTTTTCCGTACCCAACACGACGCAGGAAAGCGGATCGTTGGCGATATGCACCGGCACATCCACTTCCTTGGAAATAAGCTCATCCATGCCCGCCAGCAGCGCGCCACCACCCGCCAGCACAATACCGCGATCCACGATATCGGCCGCCAATTCCGGCGGGGTCATTTCCAGGGTGTTCTTGACGCCTGCCACGATTTCCATCAGCGTCGGGAAGAGGCATTCCCGGATTTCCGTACTGTTGATGTTGATGGTGTGCGGCAGACCGTTCAACAGGTTTAAACCGCGCACTTCCATGTCCTCTTCCTCCTGATTGCGGAAGGCGGAGCCCATACGAATTTTGATTTCTTCCGCCGTGCGCTCCCCAATGGAGAGGTTATGAACCTTTTTGAGGTGATCCTGGATGTTTTCGTTGAGTTCATCTCCGGCGGTACGCAAGCTTTTGGAGACAACGAGCCCTTTCAAGCTGACCACGGCAATTTCCGTCGTGCCACCGCCGATATCAATGATCATGGAGCCTGTAGGCTTATCCACCGGCATACCGGCGCCAATGGCTGCAGCCATCGGTTCATCCACCAAGTGAACCCGATCGGCGCCTGTTTGGTAGGCGGCATCTGCCACCGCGCGACGTTCCACTTCTGTAACGCCGCTGGGAATACCAATTACCACACGGCCTGGACGCATTCCGAACGCGCCAGGGCCGCCATTGACCTTTTCAATAAACTTTTTGAGCATTTTCTCCGCCCATTCAAACTCGGCAATAACGCCGTCGCGTAGCGGGCGGGTGGCTCTGATGTTGCCTGGGGTCCGACCGATCATCTCGCGGGCTGCCAGACCAACCTCAATGACCGCAGGAGGATTCTGACTATAATCAATCGCCACAACGGAGGGCTCGCGCAACACCACCCCTTTCGTGGTCGTGCAAACCAACGTGTTGACGGTACCCAGGTCGATACCCATGTCGTTGGTGGTTTTTTTGAAGAAATTAAAGAGTCCCACAGGCTTCTTACCTCAGAAACTTTAACATCATAGCAGAGGAGGCGGACTGCCTCTCCAGGGTGATGTCCTCTCTCATGTGCTCTTATTATTCCTTAATATTTCCTAACGAACAAGAGCCTTTGCCTATAAAAGGGTTATTTCAAACATTGAGTCATCCATTGGATGTAATTTTGAGCCCCAGCCTCAACCGGCAAGGCGATAAATTCGGGAACCGAATAGCTGTGCAATTCCCGAACGCGGGCTTCCAAAGC
>DATNQC010000272.1:0-2061 GCA_036702885.1 Oculatellaceae cyanobacterium
GTGTGACCTTGCGCATGTTTGAAAAACTGCTGCATCTGTTTAGCCGCAGCAAAACGCTGCAACCGACGCTGGATGAAGTGCTGGAAATTCTGGAGCGGTATGAGGCTCATCCGGAAGAGGAGTTGCCGGTAAAAGAAGAATTGGACGGAGAGGATGCCGTCCAGATTATGACAGTGTTTGCCTCTAAAGGGTTGGAGTTTAAAGTGGTTTTTGCCGCCTATGCGGATTCGGAAAGAAACGCCGGCGCGGGGGAAGATCCCGTGCTGTTTGATCCGCAGTATCCCGGCAAGGCAGGCTTTGGTTTGATTTTGGGGAAAGTCAATGGCCTTGCAAACCTGAAGCGGGAGATTCGACAACGATGCTGGCATAGCCCACGGGGAAAAGCCGAGGCGCAACGGGTCTTTTACGTGGCGCTTACACGGGCCATGGAGCGGTTGTATGTGATTCGCTGTCATCATTCGCCCGACTGGACAGCGCCGGCGGATTATCCCCGATCTGCGGTTCGGGTGTTATCGGAAAGCCAGGATGCAGGCCACTTGGAAAAAGAATATTGGAATGTGGACTTGGAGCCACTCCGCCAAAAGATGACGCTCCTGCAGGAGAAAGTGGAGGGGATTTTTTGAACGATTTGAGTGATGTAGTGCCTGCCAGGCAATTCTTGAGTCTGCTTTTTGTTATATAAGCGTCTGCTGTAATTGAACTGTGGAGATCAGCATGCAAATTCAATCCAAATTCAATGCCCTCCAGGGTTCTGTACAAGCTGCAAGTAGAAATACTGTCTCTCCAACAACCGTATCCCCAGTGAAATTTGGTCTCAATGTGGATTTTTTAGATGTCGCAGGGATAGTATTTGCTACGGTTATGGCTGGATTAGTGCAGGCGCAAGTGATGAGTAGGCCGTATCTGAAAGTACGCGAGCAGGAAGTGAGAGAACTTTTGGAACGTTGCAGATTCTCAACCTCAACAAGCAGTGTAAGAGGTTTAACTGTCAAAATCTTTAATTATGATGATACGCCCAATAGGCAAAATGCATGGATACAGGTCGGCCCTGTCATCATTAGAAACAATCTGCTCCCTTTCAACGAGACCGATAGATTGGAAAAATTAGATGGTGTGAGGATTTTACAGTCCGAAAAACCACTCAGTGAAATGGGCTTGACTGTTTTGCAGCCAAGTGACGTGGAGATAGCGGTGCTGCTTGGTAAGCAGTGTCACACCCTTTTGCTATTCGATAAGAGGGCGCCTAGGAATGTGGAATCATCTAAACAGCAAGAAGCATTGAGAATTCAGGGGCCGCCGAAAGCGATAGAAGACTTGTATGTGCGATTTTTATCCAATTTTTCTATTGTAAGCGTCCACGATGTCGTGACGGGACTGTCTGACGACCCTGAGAAACAACGTGCTGAGTGGCTGAATCGGAAATCTAAAACAGTTCGCACTTAACAGAGATTTTTATAGAAACAAAAAACTTACGCAGTAACGCGTAAGTTTTTTGAATTTGAAGTGATGTTTTTAGTACAGGAAGCCGTCCTGCTCCAGGCGATTGGCGACTTCTTCCAGTTCGTGCTTGGGGTTGACCACGGAGAGGCGGACAAAGCCTTCGCCGGTTTTACCAAACGCGGTGCCAGGCACCAGCACGACGCCGGATTTTTCCAGAACGTCGGAGGCGAATTTTTCGCAGGAGGTGTAGTTGCGTGGAATGGGCAACCACAGATAGAAGGTGGCTTTGGGCGGGTTCAATTCTTCAATAGGCCAACCCAGGCGCTTGAAGCCTTCCAGCATGACCTTCTGGTTTTCCGCGTACATCTTGTTGCAGTTGCGGATGTATTCGTCGCATTCCGGGCTGGTTAGCGCAAATGCCGCTGCTTTCTGAATCGCGCGGAAAATACCGCTGTCCATCGTGCCTTTCATCTTGGCCAAAATACCGACGGCATCCGCATTACCCACCGCAAAGCCAATCCGCCAGCCGGTCATGGCGTACGGTTTGCTCAAGCTGTGGAATTCAATCGCCAGATCCTTGGCGCCCGGAACTTCCAGAATGCTGTGAGGCGCCTCCTGACC
>DATNQC010000287.1:0-3680 GCA_036702885.1 Oculatellaceae cyanobacterium
CCCGACCCCTGCTGGGCGGACGGGACCCATTGGAAAACAGCATACGGTGTTTGAAACTGATTTGCCGTGCCAGCCCTGCTTTTCCAGGCAGTGCCGGTTGAAAACCCATGATTGTATGCGAAAGATTACGCCGGAAATGGTGATTCAAAAAGCCCTGCAATATTTGCGTGTGCCGGAGGCCGCTTCATGACCATTGAAAGTGCTTGGCGGCGTCCCACCCGACGAATTTTGGTGATTCGTCTTGGGGCTTTGGGTGATCTGATTCACGCTTCCGCCGCCTGGGATGAGGTTCAACGGCAATGCCCGGATGCAGAAATTCATTTGCTGACGAGTCCGATCTATCTCAAACTGGCGGATTTGATGCCCAATGTGCAGAAGATTTGGACCTGGGATAAGCGAGCCGGACTAGGGACACTGTTTTCGCTGGCAATAAAACTTCGAAAAGAACGCTATGAAGCGGTGGTTAACCTGCATCCCTCGTTTAAAACCTGGCTCCTGACGCAATTGGCCTTGCCCAAAAAGCAGGCATGGTACCGCAAACAGAAATTCTGGAAAAAAGGCTTGGCTTTGCGGCAATTGGAACGTCGGCATGCCACGGTGGATTTTTACGAGCCATTTCGACGACTGTTGAAACTGCCTTATGCTCAAAAGCTGACGCCCGTGCTTCGGCTGCCGGATGGTATTGAACGTCCCAAGTCGTCGCAAGAACGCTGGATTGGTCTTATCCCTGGCGTGGGCGCCAAACGGGGAAATCGAGCCTGGCTGCCTGAATCGTATCGAGAGCTGATTCAATCGCTGCTTTCTGTTTCGGGAACGCGCATTTTGGTCTTTGGCGGTCCGGATGAGCAGCAGTTGGCGGATGCTATCCTGGAAGGGTTTCCATCGGCCTGTGTGGAAAACCACTGTGGAGTGCATGACGTACTGGGAACCGCACGGCTTATGGCACGCTGTGATATGGTGATTGGTGGAGATACCGGACCCTTGCACCTGGCAGCGGCAGTGGGCGCTCGGCTGATTTCGATTTACGGGCCGACATCTTTGAATCGGACCGGCCCCTTGGGCGTTCAGCTCGGCGTTTCGCTTGTGCCGCCGGATGAACTGAAATGCTGGCCGTGTGAGCGAGCCAATTGTCCGCTGTCTGGTGATGCGCATCTTGCTTGTATGCGCCGGATTTCGGTAGAGCAGGTGCTGAATGCTTGTTCCCAACTGATGACGCCGGTTTAACCACTAAAAAAGCCTCCCGGTGAAGGAGGCTTTTTTGAGATGCTTTTCGCATTAAGCGCTTTTTTGTACGGACCGCGCAATGCGGGACTTGTAGCGGGCCGCGGTGTTCTTGTGCAGAATCCCTTTCAGGACAGCACGATCGATAATGCTGTAGGCCGCTTTCAGGCTTTCAGCGCGGACAGCCTCATCAGCACCAGTCAGTACCTTTTTGATTGCGGTACGGATGGCGGATTTGAACGCAACGTTGCGCTGGCGATTCCGCTCGGCCACTTCAACACGTTTTTTAGCTGATTTAATTCTAGGCAAGATGCACGACCTTTAACATTCTGAGGGACACACAGAAAACCGGTAAGAACCGAGACCACAACTTATAGCATCAACACAAACCCGGATCAAGGGATTTGCAGGATGCATCCGGTCGAAAACCAAAGTACCTGAAAAACGGCTTCCGCTCAATGGGGTGTCTCCGGGTATAGGCCGGTGGATGGATGTCATGATGGGGTGAATCCTGTATGCTTGGCTGTAACGAGGTGTGGAAGACGCGAGAGCCTGCTATTCGATGGGAGCCCCTGTGGAGACGAATCAACGAAATGCTGTGGCGGAATTGGGCGCTGGGGCGATTCAAAGCGTCAGTATGTCTCCCTGGCAGGCGGCTGTTAGGCTGGCTTCGGAGGCTACCTCCAAGCTGAACGAAGTCATTCAGACGTTTTGGGGTATTCCAACTTCGCTCAAGCTGCTTTCGGTCAGTCTGGAAACGCATTACTACTGGCGGCAAGATGACTTTCACGTGTCACAGCTCGTATTGGGAGATGCTACGCATTCTCAAGAGCCGGCCAATACCGCGCTACTCAGAATTTCCTCCGATACCTGTGCGGCTTTGCTCCGGCGTGTGTTGGGAGAGCGGGAAAATAGCCGGAAGGCCTTTGACTTTCGGCAGATGAGCCCGCTTGAAACCACCATACTCAATGATTTCAGCCGGGACTTGCTGGCCTGCCTGATGAAAAATTTGCTGCGTAAAAGCAATAGTTCTGTTTCCGGACCGCCGCTGCATTTTTTGTGGGTGTTGCAGGTTCCCTCAAACGAGCAGTCGGATGCGTTTGAAGCCGGGAAAATTGTATTGTCGATTCCACCAGCCTGCCTGAAGCCTGTAAAGTTGGATAACACGCCTGCTGGTGAAATTCCGGATGATTTCTTTTTTCATGTCCCCATGGAGGTGAGAATTCGCATTGGGCAGACCCGTTTGCCTCTGGCCAGTCTGCCGGATCTGGAGCCAGGGGACTGGGTGGTTTTGGAGGAAAGCGATATACAGCGCATGGCATTGATTGATCCGGAACGCGGAGAGGCGTTATCCTTTCCTGTAGAGATTGCGCAGAAACAGAAATTCACGGTTCCGTACACGCAGGAGTTGGCGACGATGGAGACGCAACAGGCGGAAGCCCGGCAAAACCTTTGGGATAACCTGATGATTGAAGTAAATGCGGAATTTGCTCCGATCAAGTTGCCGCTCAAACAGCTCAAGCAGATGACTGAAGGTCTGGTGGTGGAAGTGGGCGATCTGGCCAACAGCCAGATTATTTTGCAGGTGGAAGGCAAGACCTTGGCTCAGGGTGAGTTGATCATTGTGGGAGATAAGTTTGGGGTGCGGCTGACTCACGTGGAAGGGTTGGAACAGCCGGCTCCTATGGCTGTAGCGGAGGCTTCCGAAGCGGTGGAAGAGCCTGCGGCAAATACTGAACCAGATGAGGCTGACAACGAGGACGATCTGGATAACTTTTTAAATGATAGTTTTGACGATGAGGAAGAATGGTAATGCTGGGCCAAACCTCGAACCTCTGGCCTTATCTGGGGAGCTTTGTCGGCTATACCTTGTTGGCAGTCGGCATGATTTATGCGACTTACTGGTTTTTGAAGAGAAAGCCGATGAAATGGCTCACAGGCCCGGCCTTTCAGAAAACGGCCAAGGCAGCTCTGCTGGAAGTGGAAGCTAATCTGGCCCTGGAGCCGCGCAAGACGCTTTATATTGTGCGAGCAGGCCAGGAGCGCTTCCTGATTTCCACCACAATGGAGCAGGTGCAGTGTCTGGCTCGTCTGGAGCCGGAGGACGCATCGGCTGAATCCTCCGTGGAAGAAAATGTGCAGCAGGAACAGGTGACGCTGCCCTGGTTTGCCAAAAACGAAGCAGACAGCCCCGTACGTCAGCCCAAGTCCGGGTTTGGCGCGCGTATGATGCAAAGTGTGCAGTGGATTCTTGAAACTCGAAAGTAAGCTCGGAAGTGAGTGCGGGCTATCCCAGCCTGCTGAGTCGTGGAAAGTGAAATGAAAGGCCATTCATCGGCCTAAACCCCTAGGAGAACCGAACCGTGGATGTGATGTTCGCCAAACTGGATCCTGCGCTCCAGCTCATCATCCTGATGGCCTCCCTGTCGCTCATTCCGTTTATTGTGGTGAGTATGACC
>DATNQC010000323.1:0-4737 GCA_036702885.1 Oculatellaceae cyanobacterium
CGTCAGCTTATTCCTGGGCGCAAGCCTGCTATTCGGCCATTGCTTTGCCGCCAGCAGCGACTTTTTGACGGCAGACGTCCGGGTGACCGTCACTCCGGCGGACTTAAAAGAAACCATTCCCATTCCCGGCGCTTCGCGCAAGGTCAACATGGTGTTTCACGGTGTTTCAATTCGGGATGCCTTGCGTGCTTTGGCCAAGCAAGGCGGCTTCAACGTATTGATTGATGAATCCGTGCAAGGCGCCATCAGCGCCACGCTGAATGACGTCACCATCCAGGATGCGCTGGAAACCTTGAAAAACTACGGCAAGCTCGCCTATTCCGTTCAGGGGAACAATTTGATGGTTGCCGACGCGGAGTCGGATAAGGGCAAGTCTTTCCAGAGAAGCATGACGCGGATGATTCCACTGAAGCATGCCAATGCCAAAATGATGGCGGAATTACTCAATCAAACCATCTTCGCGGATCGCATCCAGAGTGGAAACACATCCGGCACGGCGCAAAGCAGACCCGTCACCGCGGATTACCATACGAACAGCCTGATTGCGGTCGGCTCTCCCACTGATATCAAAACGGTGATGGAACACGTTGAAGCGTTGGATCAGCCCCGCCAAATGAGAACCTGGAGACTGAGCCAGGCCAATGCGCTGGATGTCGCCACTATTTTATCTTCCAGCCTGTTTAACGAAGGTCGCCCAGCCCTTATCGTCAGCGGCGCAGCCGGTGGTGGAACCACCACCGCCGCAGGAGCAACGACCGGGACCGGCGTTGGCGGACAAATTCCAGCCCTACCCAGCACCCTTCGCATCACCGCAGAAAACATTGAAGAAGGCACCGGGGCTTCCCAAGCCAGCCAAAGCGGCGGAAACAGTAGCAGTGGCAGCGGTAGCACCGGAACGCAAACCGCAATCATCAACAATATGACGTTGCGTGACCGAAAAAAGGAATCCCAAAGCGTCCAGATTTCACCGACAGGCGCCATCCTCATCCCGGATACCCGGCTGAACACACTGACCCTGATGGGGACTGCCGAACAAATTGCCATTGCGGAAACCTTGATTCCCACGCTGGACCGCAAGGTACCCCAAGTCGTCCTGGAAGCCTCTCTGATTGAAATCTCGGAAGGCGGACTGAAAGAATTGGGATACAACGCCGGCTTCAGCGGACGGATCATGAGTGGCGGCTCCAACAACAGCCCAACCGCAAGTCGACAAACCAACAAGGCGGCTTCCAACCTCATTGGTTTGCCCACCAGTTCTTCCAACCCATTTGAAACCCTGCTGCAAATTACCAGCAATCCGGCTACCCGCAGTAAGGATTTCGTCTTCCAATTAAACGCGCTGGTATCGAAAAACAAGGCTAAAATCCTTGCCAATCCGACGGTTGTGACAGCCAGCGATAACGAAGCCATCATCAGTATTGTGGATGAGATTATCAAATCCATCACAATTACCACAGGAAGTGTTGCCGCTACTCCTACGTTCACACACAACATTGGAGAGGCAGGCATTGTACTGAACCTGCTCCCCAAAGTCGGTCCAGATGGCAGCATTTCTCTACGCGTTCGCCCAATCGTCTCTACCGTGGCAGGCACCAAGGAAGACCGTTTTGGGAACCTCATCACCCTGTTGTCCAAACGGGAAATCCTCACCCAGAATACGGTGCTGAAAGACGGAGAAACCTTTGTACTCGGCGGACTTATTCATAACACCAATACCCAAACCGTTTACAGCAACCCGCTGCTTTCCAAGTTACCCATTGTGGGCGCGCTGGCGCGCAACTCCAGCAACAACAAGGAACGCACGGAGCTGGTCATCCTGATTACGCCACATATCATCAATGATGATGCCCAGATCAGCCGTACACCCGGAAACCCGAAATCCGCTTTCCAGGCCACATCGATTGGACACCCCGTCTCGCAAGGCTTTGTTCCGGTTTCCATCCCAACCAATGCGCTACCGCCCATGGAAGAGGTCCGGGTTCTGGACGCCGGCTCCAGTGGCGCGCCAAACACCAGAACCTACCAGAACAAGCCTATGGAGCCGGCCAGAGCTTCTCAGCACAGCGTAGCCTACCCGGGCCGCACGGATGATATTTCAGACGAAACCATTCGGCGCATCATCAATCGCTTTAAGTAACGCTGTTTTACATTCTGAACGGGCATTGCAAGGAAACTTCCATTGCCAGCGGACTCGCAGCAGGCGCTCTGAAATGACCAAGATTGGACACGCTATGCCTTTGGGATAGAATGGGCTAGCCCTCTTCCGAAAGGTCCTCCAGTATGTCGCTTGTTTCGCCTGAACCCAAAGCCGTTAGCGGACTCCAAACCCTGGAATGCCAGAAAGCGAAAGCGTTAGCTCTTAAAGATGTCTGCGTCATCGGCTTAGGATATGTTGGTCTGCCGACCGCACTGCTGTTTGCCCAAAACGGCTTTTCCGTACAAGGAGTGGATATCAGCAAAACGGTTCTGGACAACATTGCAAATTCCAGAGTGGGTGAGGTTTATCCGGAATTGGCGGACTGGTGGCATGCAGTCGAGTCGGAAGGCATGTTCCGTGCTAGTGCAACGCCTGAACCGGCGGATGTTTTCCTGATCACAGTTCCGACTCCGGTGCATCCGGTGGATAAAACCTGCGATCTCTCCGCCGTCAAGGCTGCAATGCAGTCGATTTTGCCTGTTCTCAAGCCGGGAAATATGGTGATTCTGGAATCCACCGTCCCACCTGGCACTACACGCAATGTGCTCAAGCCCATGATTGAAGAAGGGACCGGCTTTTCCACAACGCAGGATGTTTTTCTGTGCTTTTCGCCAGAACGTGTGCTTCCAGGCAACACGACCCATGAACTGGTGTACAACCACCGCGTGGTGGGCGGCGTAACGCCCGAAGCAGCCGCACTGGGCCGAGCGTTCTTCCAACGGGTCATTCAGGGAGAAATTTTTTCAACGGATGACGTCACTGCGGAATTCTGCAAGCTGGCGGAAAACACCTACCGAGATGTCAATATCGCATTGGCCAACGAGCTTTCCGTCCTGGCGGACGAATACGGTATCGACATGTCAGAGGCCAGAGAGCTAATCAACATGCACCCGCGGGTCAATCTGCTCAAGCCGGGGATTGGCGTGGGGGGACACTGCATTGCCGTGGACCCGTGGTTCTTTGTGGAAGCCTCTCCGCTAAATACCCGATTGATCGCCACTTCCCGCCAAGTAAATGACCGGATGCCCCACTACACCGTGGAAAAAATCCTGAAAGAACTCAGCGACATCGAGAATCCCAAAATCTGCCTTGCCGGACTTTCGTACAAGCCGGATGTGGCAGACACTCGCGAAAGTCCCGCCTTGCGTGTTGCGGAACTGCTCCGTGAGAAAGGCGTCAATTTGGTTCTATATGACCCGCTGTTGCCGGAGTACCGAAAATTGACGCTTGCCGACGCAGCCAGCGGGACGGATTATCTGGCGGTCCTGGTGAATCACACGCCCATTCAAGCCGCTTTAGCGTCCGATCGCGTGGAAATCGAACGCAGGATGCGCACACCACGCATTCGTGTATTTTAAGTCCCATCAAGCCAGATATTTGGGTTCATCAAAAATTTAAAACGTTTATCAATGGAGACTAGCAGATGAGCGAGAGCAAAGCATTCCCTGACGTTATCCGGGTTGCCCATAGTCCGGATTCCGATGACGCTTTTATGTTCTGGGCTTTAGCGCACAACAAAGTGGATACCGAAGGCCTGACATTCGAGCATATCTTGACCGACATTGAAACGCTGAACCGGGAAGCCATGAAAGGCACCTACGAGTTAACAGCGATTTCCTACCACGCTTACGCCGCCGTTAAGGACAAATACGCCCTGTTGAATGTTGGTTCGAGCATCGGCGACAAATACGGCCCGGTGGTGATTGCTAAAAAGCCCTATACCAAAGAACAACTCAAGGATGTCACGGTTGCCGTGCCTGGTGAGCTAACAACGGCTTATCTGGCGCTCAAAATCTGGGAACCGTCGCTCAAAACGGTTGTGGTGCCATTTGATCAGATTATGGAGCGCGTGGGCAGCGGTGAGTTTGAAGCCGGGCTCATCATCCACGAAGGACAACTGACCTACCAGAAGCAAGGCTTTGAAAAAGTCGTGGATCTCGGCGAATGGTGGTTTGAGGAAACCAACCTGACGCTGCCATTGGGTGGAAACGCCATCCGTCTGGATTTGGGCGACGAAATGATTCAGAAAATAGGTCGCGTGCTGCAACGCAGCGTATCCTACGGCTTAGCGCACCGCGATGAAGCACTGGATTATGCCATGCAATATGCACGCGGGCTTGATCGCGCAACGGCAGACGAGTTTGTGGGCATGTACGTCAACGACATGACGTTGAATGCAGACACGGAAATCCGCAAAGCCGTGAAACTGCTTTTGTGGCGTGGGCATAGTATCGGGCTCATCTCCGAAAAGATTGAGCCGGCCTTTGTGGACGTCAAAATGGACATGGCAGGCGCAGGCGCTTAAAAAGCAAGAATCTTAACAAAAAGGGTGAGCGATCAAATGCTCACTCTTTTTCGTTTTTATGAGAATTCATATTTGATTATTTCCTGCAAGAAAATTGAAAATTTTTCTCATTTACAAGGCAAAACTTTTGTATTTAAATGCAACTTGAGAATAATTCTCATTTGGTCGTACAGTCTCAGGAGCTAATATTCAATGGCCTCCCCCTCAACCGGTAATTTCTTAACCTCTGCCAGAG